>JAZABE010000098.1:0-1595 GCA_036137535.1 Planctomycetota bacterium
TGGAAGTCGGTCAAGATTATCAATAGAAAAATATTCACCACCGGACTCTTTGGCAATTTCCCGAAGTGCAGTCACATTTAGCGATGTCGACCGGTACTCATCTTTGGGTTCTTCCACTTTAATGTCAGCCGTTAACACTGCTCCCCCAACATCAAGACGGAGTTCGGGTGAGCCCACTTGATTGGCAACCCATGACGCTTTGTATTCACCTGGAGTGACTTTTTTAAATTTCAAGGTCTCAATTCGCTCCCCTTTAATAAACAACTCTCCGTCCAAAGAGTTCACTTCCATTTTTTTCATTGCCGGGTCAAAAATAGTCGCGTGAAATCCGATGCGTTCACCGATTTCAAAATCTGGTTTGTCGGTTCCCACGATTCCCCGACTGGAAGCTTGAAGTGATCGATTCGAAACCAAAAATTTCACAACGTTGATCCAAAATGCATCAAAATAGTGTGCCTGGCGTCCGATCCGTCGCCAGCGCCAAGTTCCGTTAAAACCCATGTAAACCGTGTTGCCTAAACCATAACGTCCTGAAACCAGCAAGGGCCGAGGATTCTCGGCATCCACCGCCAAGGTGATATCGCCATGCTCAATTAAAACCTTGGTGATCGGTTTGGCTTTGGCGGCGGGGTAACTCCAATACACACCTGGCATCGCTTGCCATTGGTTCAAGTTCTCGCTGGCTTCTTGAAAAAATCGCATCAATTGATGCCCAACATTGGGAATATTAATTTCCATCTTGGTAGAGGTTGAGGCCGCCCCATCAAAGCCAATTAAGGTCGTTGAAGAGTCCGGAAATTCCACGGGTAAAATATTTCGCAGCGCTTGCGATTTGCTCAATGACAGGGTCATTGACGTGTAATTCGGTCCGGCCATAAACATCACGCCGCCCGCCTTTTCTTCAACAAACTTTTCCAACAGATCAAAAAAGTTTTTATCGAGATCCTTTTGCGGATCCGGGTCAATCAAAATCACTGCGTTGTAATCGCTCATTTCCGCAAAGGTTTCCGGCAAGCGGCCAATCGACACGTTTCCTTCTTGTTGTCGCTCAACATCCATCGATTGGAGCCAACAACTGAGCTTGTAAGTCGGGTCCCTTTGTATCAAGCGTTGCACCAACTGGTATTCCCATGTCGGTGCCCCGGAAACCAAAAGGATCCGAGATGTTTCTTCAGTCACAACCAGATTCCGATCGGCAATCTTCGTGTTATCTTCCGTTTTTTCTTCATCCAGAATTTCGGTGGTGATCCGGAGCTTATACTGAAACTTACCTGATTTGTTTAAGGTCGGTTTAAATTTAACTTCGACCATTCCCTGGTTGTCGGATTCACCAGTCTTACCCGGCAATGCAACCAACTTAGAAATTGGCTCTTCTTCAGGACCTAGGTTGTCACCAATGACCTCCTGACGGACCAGCTCAACATTGAGATTCTTGACATCAACACGCTGAAATTTGATTTCGGCTGAAATATCGAAGGGATCACCCGGATTGATCGCCATGTAAGGGACGTACAATTTATCGACCCAGACATTCTTTGATTTATAAGGATCACCAACACCCACCGTAAAAATCTGAACGTTTTTTTTCTTCGCCT
>JAZABE010000099.1:0-2367 GCA_036137535.1 Planctomycetota bacterium
GTTTTACCCTAACCCCCAGTCGATACAAAATGCAAATCACAAACCCAACCGTTGCTGGCAAAGAAAGCATGGACCGGAGTTTCCTGTCCGATCAACAAATCATCAAAGCGTCGAGAAATTTTGTTTGCGTTCGCCTCGCAACGTTTGAAAATGCCGAAGAAAATGAATTTTTAAAATCCATCTTCGCCCGCAACGGGGTCCTTGAAAATACGGTATTCACGATTCTTGCACCGGATGGAAAAAAGAAACTAGTCACACCTGGACGTAGCCCCGCCTGGGCTTTTGGAGGCGCTCGAGGCCCCGGTATTAACGACCAACCTCAAGAAGTCATGGACAAAATGGGAGATTCAATGGAGTTGATTGCCATGGCTTTTCCTGGGAACGGCAAGAACACCCAAGGCAGCCTGCCGCTTCCCTACCTCGCCGACCTTCGAATTGCACTCAATGTCGCTGCAGCGGACCGAACTCCATTGGTCATCGTTTATGCTCGTGAAAAAACAAAAAGGCAAAACATGCAAAAAGAACTCGCAAAACTTGCCTGGACCCAACCGTTTATCGGTCAAGCTCAATACGTCGAAGCGAATCAAATTTCACCAGCAACACTTAAAAATTTTAACGGCAAAGACGCGTTTATCGTAGTCCAACCTGGAACGTTCGGCCTAAGCGGAAGCGTGATCAAGAGCCTGGATGCCGACGCAACGGCCGAACAACTTAAACAGCCGCTTTCAATGGCCCTGGCAAAGCACCAACCCAGCAAACTCACTTACGAGGAACATCGCAGAGAAGGAATGCGGACCGGCGCCAAATGGAAAAGCGCAACGCCAAATACGGATAGTGGTGCTCGTCGTGGTCGTCAGCCAAGACGCTAGGCTGAATGCAGAGTGCGCGTTAGAACTTGGAAACTCAGATTGATTCCAGGAATGTCGAAACCAGATGAAACATTGTCGGTATCTAGCTGTCGTATTTTTTACCAGCGTTTTAGGTAGCTCCAATACCTTGATCGCGGATCAATTGACCAATGATCCAACGCCACCCAACATCCTTTTAATGCTCGCAGACAATTGGGCGTGGCCCCACGCCCAAGTTTACGGTGACCGATCCGTCAAAACACCTTCGTTTGATCGATTGGCCCGGCAGGGTGCTCTTTTCACTCATGCCTTTTGTCAAATCCCTTCTTGCTCACCGGCACGGGCCGTACTCTTAACCGGCCAAGCGGCGCATCGATTAAGTGATGCCGCCAACCTTTGGGGACATTTCCCGGATTCTCTGCCCACCTATCCAAAAATGCTTCAGCAGAAAGGTTATCAGGTCGGTTACATGACCAAAGGATGGGGCCCAGGCCGATTTCAAGGGCAAAAGCACACTCGCCTAAACCCGGCCGGAAAAAAATACGCATCTTTCAACGATTTCCTCGACCACACGCCGCAGGGTAAACCTTTTTGTTTCTGGTTTGGTTCCCACGATCCTCACCAACCCTGGGACCGCGGCGAAAAGTTTCGAGACAACCTTAACCCTGCCCAGGTTTTCGTCCCGCCCTACCTACCTGATCACCCCATCGTTCGCAACACAATCACCGACTATTATTCCGAAATCCAAAGGTTCGATTTTGAATGTGGTCAAATGCTTAAGCTTCTGGCTCAACGGAATCTCCTCAACAACACCTTGGTCGTTATGATCGGTGATAATGGCTGGCAAATGCCACGTGGTCTCGCCAATGTTTATGATTTTGGAACCCGGGTTCCCATGGCAGTACGTTGGCCAAAACGAATTAAGTCGGGAAGGGTTCACCAACAACTTATCAGTTTTGAAGATTTCGCACCAACCTTCTTGCAATTGGCTGGTCTCAGCCAGCCCGCTTCCATGACTGGAGAGAGTTTTTTGCCACTACTTCAATCAACAACACCCGCCCAATGGCGAACGTCTATTTTTCTGGAACGGGAAAGGCATGCAAATGTTCGTGCCGGAAATCTGTCCTACCCTTGCCGGGCCGTACGCACTGACGCTCACCTATACATTCAAAATCTTTTCCCTGACCGGTGGCCGGCTGGGGACCCTAAAACCCACTGGGCCGTGGGACCTTTTGGGGATGTTGACAACACACCGGTCAAACAACTGATCCTCACCAATCGCGATTCACCGGCAATGAAACGTTATTTTGAACTTGGATTTAGCAAACGGCCAAGCGAGGAACTCTACGATCTTGAAAACGATCCGTACCAACTCAATAACGTTGCCACTGAACCCCGCTATCAGAAAATCCGAAACCAACTGGCCAAACAACTCCTCGAGTGGAGAATCAAAACTGAGGATCCGCGTTCTGGAAAAACCCCCGTTAATTACTTTGACCGCCTGCCTTATTTTGGAAAA
>JAZABE010000100.1:0-6046 GCA_036137535.1 Planctomycetota bacterium
ATCAAATGCAGGATCGTTGCCTGGAGATCATGGACATGCACCGGATCCTTGGCAACATTGACGCTGTAGTCATCGGTTTCACCATAACTCATTCCGCCTCGAATTCCTGCACCGGCCATCCAGTAGGTAAAGCAATTGGGATGGTGATCCCGCCCGTAGGTGGTTTGGGTCAATTTTCCTTGGCAGTAGATCGTGCGTCCAAACTCGCCACCCCAGATTACCAGAGTATCATCGAGCAGGCCCCGTTGTTTTAAATCCTGGAGCAAGGCAGCAGTCGGTTGGTCGGTGTCACGGCATTGGGCAGCGACCTCTTTCGGGGCATTGCCATGGGCATCCCAGCCACGGTGATAAAGTTGGATGAATCGAACTCCCCGCTCCGCCAGTCTGCGGGCCAGCAAGCAGTTGTAAGCGTAAGAGCCGACCCGGGTCGATTGGGGGCCATAGGCTTCCAGGATGGACTTGGGTTCATTTTTAAAATCCGTCAAGTCAGGGACGCTCATCTGCATCCGGAATGCCAGTTCGTATTGTGCGATACGCGTTTGAATTGCAGGATCATTGAAACGGTCAGATTGGTTGCGGTTAAGCGTTTTCAGGGAATCCAGCATGCGACGCCGCTGTTGGCGTGTGACTCCTGAGGGGTTGTAAAGGTCCAGGATCGGATCTCCTTGGCCGCGGAACTTAACACCTTGGAATCGACCGGGCAAAAAACCTGATCCCCACAACCGGTCGTAGAGCGGTTGCCCAGCCTTGGCGGTTCCGTTGGAAGTCAATGCGACAAACGTCGGTAGGTTGGCGTTGAGAGTTCCCAGCCCGTAGCTGATCCAGGATCCCATGCTGGGGCGGCCAGGGTTCACGGAACCAGTTTGAAAAAGGGTTGCCGCGGGGTCGTGGTTAATAGCTTCGGTGTGCATGCTCTTAATCACACAGATGTCATCAACGGAACGGGCTAGATGCTTCAGCGGTTCGCTCAACCAGATTCCCGATTTTCCATGGCGGGAAAATTTCAGGGTGCTGGGGGCAAGCGGAAAAGAGTTTTGCCCCGAGGTCATGGTTGTTTTTCGTTCGTTCGGGTAGACCGACTCCGGAACTTCTTCTCCGAACTTGTCTTTGAGTTGAGGTTTATAGTCGAACAGGTCCATTTGTGAGGGGCCGCCCGACTGAAAAAGGTAAATGACACGTTTGGCTTTGCCTGGAAAATTGGGCAACCCGGTCATTGTGCTGGGAGAATGACCTCCGGCAGGGGGCTTCCGCGTGGGAGAACCCGTGGTTGAGTTGGCGAGTGTACCGGGTGCGAGGGAATGCAATGCGATCGCACCGATCCCCAGCGTGCTCTCCTGGAGGAATGCTCTGCGTGAATTCAACATGAGACGGTTTGCCGGTGTTTCCATTTCAATTTTGCGAGATCGCTTCGTCGAGATTCAGGATGGTATTCGCTACCAAAGCATAGGCAGCGAGTTCCGCGGTATCGAGTTGAGTGTTGAACGGTTTTTCACCGGTCAAAAGAAGTTGTTTTGCAGCTTGCCCTCGTTTTTGGAAGTCCTCTTGGTAAATTTGGAAATCATTCACCAACAGTTCGATTTCTGTCTGGGTCGGAATTCGGCTGGTCGCTCGGCGAAAGGCCAATGCGATTCGCTGACGGGGTGTTCCTCGTTGCCTGATCATCTTTTCGGCCAGGAAGCGAGCAGCTTCGACAAACGTAATATTGTTCATCAGGGTCAAGGCTTGCAGGGGGGTCGTTGTTTGGTCGTTTCGAACAATGCAGGTTTCCCGCGCGGCCGCGTTAAACGCCATCATGTTGGGCGGTGGAACGGTGCGACGCCAATACGTGTACAGGCTGCGGCGGTACAATTTGTCACCGTGATCCTGTTTGTACTTGGCATTCGAGATGCTTTTCCAGATCCCGGGTGGCATGTACGGGCGGACGGAGGGGCCCCCACTTTGTTCAACCAGCAGACCGCTGGTGAACAAGGCCGAGTCCCGAATCGCGTAAGGGGAAAGTCGTTTTCTGGGGCCGCGGGCCAATAATCGATTATCGGGGTCCTTCTCCAGCAGACGCAACGAGGCGGAAGATGCCTGTCGATAAGTTGCGCTGGTGACAATTAGCCGGTGGAAGGCCTTGAGGTTCCACTGGTTTCTGACAAACTCGGTCGCCAGCCAATCCAGTAATTGAGGATGGCTAGGCATTTCTCCTTGCAGCCCAAAATTCTCGCTGGTTTTAACCAATCCTGTTCCGAAATAATGTTGCCAAACTCGATTGACGGTCACCCGGGAAGTGAGGGGATTGCCCGGGCTGACCAGCCATTGAGCCAGTCCGAATCGATTCGCTGGCCAGGATGGATTCCAGGTTCCCAAGATCGGTGGGGTTGCAGGTTTTAGTTTCTCAGAACGGTCTGGCTGATCGTATTGCCCCCTGCGGAGTAAATAGGTGTCGCGAGTTTGTTTTCGTTCATGCATCACCATCACGGTATCGGGTGAACCGGGTTGTGGACGGGGGACCGAGGTTTGTTGAATCCGGACTTTCGGAGCCGCAGGAATGACAAACTCTGATTCTTTGACAGAGAGATTTGGCCAGCTTTTGGGGACTTGGATAAACGGCGGGCTATTCCCGTTGTTCGGTCCCAGTCCTGCCTCGGCGACATTGTTGAAAAAAGCAAACAACCGGTAGAAATCTTTTTGTGAGATTGGGTCATATTTGTGGTCATGACAACGAGAGCAGGTGAGCGTTAACCCAAGGAACAGGGTCCCCATGGTCTCAACCCGATCGGCGACGTACTCGACAATCCACTCGTCCGGTATGGATCCCCCTTCGGAGTTGATCCGATGGTTTCGGTTGAAGCCAGTGGCAACCTGTGAATAAAAATTACGGTTTGGGATCAGGTCTCCTGCCATCTGTTCGATGATGAATTCGTTGAACGGTTTGTTTTCATTGAGTGTCTTGATTAGCCAGTCCCGCCAAACCCACATGTAACGCAACCGATCGTTCTGGTAGCCGTCGGTGTCGGCGTAGCGGGAGGCCTCCATCCAACCTAGTGCCATGTGCTCTCCGTAACGGCTTGATGCCAGCAAGCGACTGACGACTTTGTCATAGGCCGCTGCCGAGCGGTCGGCGAGGCACGCGTTGAGTTCGTCGAGGGTGGGAGGGAATCCGGTTACATCATACGTGACCCGGCGGAGTACAGTTGCCTTGTCCGCTTGGCGGTTTGGGCTAAGTCCCTCTTGCTCTAGGCGGTTTAGGATGAAAAAATCGAGTCCGTTGCGGGGCCATTTGGGGTTCTCCACGGCAGGGATTTCCGGTGATCGAGGTCCACCCAAGGACCAGTGTTGATCCTGCTCCGGCCATACCGCATCGGCTTGAACCCATTGAACCAGGGTGGCACGATCCGATTCCGAAAGTTTCCGGATCGAACTGGGGGGTGGCATTTGTTCGTCAGGATCATTGCTGGTAATCCGTTTTAAAAGTTCGCCCGATTGGAGAACATTGGATTCCAAAACCGAAGTGCGATCATCGAGCCGAAGTTCGGCTTCCCTGGCCTTGCGATCTGGGCCGTGACAACTGTAACAGGCATTGGAAAGAATCGGGCGGACGCGTCGTGTGAAATCTAGGTCGTCAGCCGATACTAAAGTGCACGCAGGATTCCAGAACAGGGAAGCCATCGCCCAAAACACAGCGAGTCGCAAACCAAAATTGAGTGGACCAAGGACGAGCATTAAACGCCGGTGAATACAGGTTGGAGAGAAGGTGTTCAGCATAATGGCTTCCCTGCTTTCCCGCAAATCCGGCCGTCCACTGAAAACACCGCTGAAAATCCCCTTTGAGATCGCACGCCACCAAGCGAGTCATCAACTCCGGGTGAGGTGGGACTGAACCCCGCGGGCCAATCGTTGAGACGAGATCAGTCCCAGTCGTCCAGTTGTTTTTGGACAAGTTTAAAAGGTGCGATGTCGTGTTTGTCCAAGAAGTTACCCTGGCAGTCCTGCTTAATGGTCTCCCGAGTTTTCTCCCAGGGCTTCGACGATGTTTTCAATGTGTCCCCGGATTTGGGTGTAGGCAGCCAAGCTTGCAGAAAAGGCAACACCGGCCCGAGGCGAACAGGTCCCTTCTGAAAGTGCTGCCAAGTGATCTTTCCGCAATTTCTTAATCAATGATTTGATCCGTTTTGCGTTTTGATCGGTTTGCAAAAGTGCTTCGGCATCGGAGGTTTCTTTTCCTTGTGATACCGCGGAAAGGTATTCGCTCGTCATTTGGTTGATTTTGAGCAACGCTTCAATTTGATTGTCCGAGAACCGTTCTTTATCCTGTCGCAATTTGCGATCAAATTTATCGAGTTGAACGACGCAATCCGAGATGGATTCCAGTTCATCGACTAACCGGATCTGTCGGCGGGCCTCGTCTGCCACTGAATGCGGAATATTGCCGCCAAGCAGGTGGGTGATAAATTCAGAGAGGTGGTCCTGCATTGAATCCAATAGCTTTTCCTGGTGTCCCAGCTGGTCCGCAAGTTCTTTGTCGGGCTTGTCTTGTTGCACGAGTTCATTTGCCCAGTTGAGCATGCTGGCACACCGTTGGCTCATTTTGTCGATTTCTTTTCCAGACTGTTCAATTGCAAGTGTTGGCGATTCAACAAGCCGGGCATCAAGCTCGACCAGTTGAGATTTTTCCTCGAATTCTTTCCCGGGAACAAGACGGGAAAGAAACTGGGCGAAAAAGGGAACGAAAGCCACAAAAAGCAGGGTATTGCAAATGTTGAAAATGGAATGGGTTAACGCAATGGCCCAGGTGGTATTGGGGAAGGATTCGGTTCCATCCTCTGCGACGGCGACTTCACTCACGTTGGAACCTGCAATCCACTGAATCAGGTCGATGTACCACCAGAAAATCAAGGAAATCCAGAGCACTCCCAAGATGTTGAAGATGATGTGGAAATAGGCAGCGCGTTTTGCATTGGTTTTAGCCCCGATGGAGGCCAAGAAAGCAGTAATGGTTGTGCCGATGTTTTCGCCGAGGACAAGAGCTGCGGCGGTAGGATAGGAGATCACACCGGCGGCAGCCAGTGTGATGGTAATGCCTAGCGTTGCCGAAGAGGATTGAACGAGAAAGGTCAGGATGCAACCGGCGAGTGCACACTTTAAAACACCCAGATAGTTGTCCGCTGTAAATTGTTGAAACCAATCCTTAAATGACTCATGGCTCTTAATGATACTGCAGCCATCCTTCATGATTCCCAAGCCAATAAACACCATTCCGACACCGGCAAATACCATTGCCCAGAATCGCCAGCGATCGCTCCGGGAAAAGAGATAAAAGAACACGGCGATCCCCATAATGGGTAAACCGTATTTTCCGATCTTTAAAGCAATGATAATTCCTGTGATGGTCGTGCCAATATTGGCACCCATGATCACTCCAATGGCTTGGCTTAAATTCATGATTCCACTGTTGACAAACCCAACCACCATGACGGTTGTGATGGAACTTGATTGAATCAGGCAGGTGATTCCCGTCCCGACCAGTACGGCGAGGAATCGGTTAGACGTGGCAAAGCTAATCAGCCAACGTAAAGTCTTACCAGCGACCGCTTGCATGCCGTCAGACATGAACTTCATGCCCAACAAAAAAATCCCGAGTCCACCAATTAATTTAAAGCAAAGGTCCAAGAGATCTGTAAATTCCAAAGTTCGCCTCCACCGCAAAGGTGTTAAGAGAGTGCTAATTCAATATGAAGAATTTATGAGTTTATCTTTTGCAAGGAGAAATGAAACCGGGCAAGAACCATTATTTTGGGCGATTTTTGATTAAATTACTGCAGTGACAGACGGATACAATTGGCAGGAGTTGATTGCCGAGAAAGTGGGGTGCTGAGCCGGCTTGAAACGGAATTCAATCAACACCCGGGTGAGGTGTTTCTGGCTTCAGGATGAATTCGTCCCTTTGCGCCGCGTCAATGGTGTTGCGGACGTTGTGGCTGGTCCACCAGAAGGCCATTCCGGCTCCAATCAGTAAAACCAGAATCACCCATTCCAAGGGGTAGACGAGGGCAACAGGACT
>JAZABE010000101.1:0-3053 GCA_036137535.1 Planctomycetota bacterium
TCTGGTCAATGACCGTGACACGCATTCAATAGAAGCGTTGCTAAGCGCTTCGGAAACGGTCGTGAAAACATCGGGTGGGCAAGTTATTTCAAAATTGTCCCCGACGATTTGGATGTCTTCTGCTCCCGCATCCATCGCAACTTCCATGATTTTTTCTTCGTTGTTGAGTTCCTTCACAACGAGAAACACGCCTTTCCGTTCAAACAGGTAGGCCACGGAATTAGATTTACCAAGTTTACCCTGGTGCAGCTCAAATAGTTTTGTCAATTCTGGCCCCGTCCTGGTGCGTTTGTCCGTTAAAACGTCACAGAGAACAGCCACTCCTGCTGGACCATAACCTTCATAGAGTATTTCTTCAACGTTTCCGCCATCAATTTCACCGGTTCCTTTTTTGATGGCCCGCTCGATATTGTCCTTTGGCATGCTGACGGCCTTGGCGTCGGTAATCGCTTGTCTTAATCGAGGATTTGCATCGGGATCGCCACCGCCCATTTTGGCCGCAATGATGATTGCTTTTGAAAGCCGGCTCCACAGTTTGCCACGTTTACTATCGATCAAGGCTTTTTTGTGTTTGATTCCAGCCCAATGTGAATGGCCTGCCATTCTTGACTCCGTCTAGGATTGCTGTTTGCACCATTGACAACTTCAACCGTTGTTGCCGTTTTATCGCGGTTTCTTTTTGGAAAGTTTCCTAGCAGGCGATTTCTTTTTTGCCTTTTTCGCCAATGTTTTGGTTGCCGGTTTCTTGGCTACCTTTTTGGTGGGTTTGGTCTTTTGGGCTACGGATTTCTTAGCCTTCTTCTTGGTTTTCTTAGGAGCTGCTTTCTTAGGAGCTGCTTTCTTTGCTTTTACCGGGGATTTTTCTGCAGCTGTTTTCTTGGGCTTTGCCGGTTCCTTTTTGACAACTTTCTTTTTCGTTTTCCGTTTGGGAAATCGTTCTTTCGCGGTTGGATTGATGGCAAGAAGAATGCTCCGTAGAGCGTTTGAGAAAGGTGAGAGTCGGAAATCGACAGCAAGCTGATGGAGTAGCGATGCAAAATCTGCCCCGGCATTTTTGGGAATGGCACGTTCAAGCCCAGGGACAACATTTTTTTCGGCTTCTTTTTCATTGACGATGTCGAGAATCAGCATAATATTCATTGCTGATTGGTCCACAGGTACGGCGTGTCCGCCCAGTCCGTTTTGGACAACGTAGGACACAACAAACGGGGTAACAGACTTGAAATTAGCAAGCTTCTGAATTACCTTTCCAAGTTTTTCTTTGCGGAGATGGTCAAAATCCCAGCTGTATTGCGACTCAAATAAAGAGTACAGAGTTTTTTTAACTCGTTCAGCTGCTTCGATCGGATGGGTGAGATCCGACATTTCTTCTGCGAGTTCGGCAACAGTGGTGACCCGGACTTCATTCCAACCGGTATAAATTTCTTGAAGCCGTGCGAACGCGTCATTGGCCTGTTCATATTTGGCGTCTTCGAGACAGCACGCAAAAATGATATGCTCGAGAATCGATCGAGAAGGGGCTTTAACAGGCTGGTAATGCTTTTTGAGAACCGTATTGATTTTGGCAATTTTAGTGGCGCGATTTGATGCTGACATTCAGATTCCAGTTCCTGCGATTACTTCAAATATTTATTTTAGTTTGAGGTCCTAATTGTGATCCCGGGAAATTTCTGTTTCTGATTCAAATTTCAAGGATTCCTCTTTGTTTTCTTCCGGTTGCCCGCCAAATTCATCAGATAATTCGGAATCTAACCGATGGAAATCGTTTTGCTCAGTCTGTTCATTGGGAAGCACTTCGTCGAGGATCTTGGTCACGGCGATTGAATGTTTGACTCCCTGATCCAGCACGAACCGTATTCTTGGGACATACCGAGTGTCTATCCGTTCATTGATCTTTTGCTGCAGAAAACCGGCTGAATTTTGGAGCCCTTTCAGGCAAAGACGCTGTTTCGTTTCGTCACCCATGATACTGACATGGACTTTTGCGTTTCGCATATCAGAAGAGACTTCTACGAACGTGACCGTCACATTTTCAATTCGAGGGTCTTTCAGTTCGACCAGGATCGACATGCTGACAACCTGTCGAATACATTCAGCGGCTTTTAGTACGCGTCGTGAACTCATTTTTTAACACCATCCTAAAGCGTTCTGGCGATCTCTTCGATCTTGTAGGCTTCCAGAGTGTCAGCTTCCTTGACGTCATTGAATCCTTGAAGTTTGATGCCACATTCCATTCCCTGGCGAACTTCCTTGCTGTCGTCTTTCTCACGCCGTAGTGTATCAATCGGATAATCACCAATGACGCGGTTTTCACGAATCACCCTGATTCGGCAATCACGTTCGATGGTCCCCCGCATCACACGACAACCGGCGATGGTCCCAATTCGGCTGATGGAAAAGGTTCGCAGGACCATTGCGGAGCCAGTTTCAACGTCTCGTTTTTCCGGCTTCAGACGCCCTTCAAGGGTCAATTTGATGTCTTCACTAACCTTATAAATAATGTCATACCGACGAATCTCAACCTGCACTTCATCCGCAAGTTGTCGTGCGTTGTCGTCCGGAACTACGTTGAATCCAATGATCACTGCCTGAGACGCATGTGCGAGTGTCACGTCACCACAGGTGATGCCACCTACGGAAGCCTGGAGGACATTGATTTCAACTTCGGGATGCTCCAGTTTTCCAAGTTCTTTCATAATGGCTTCGATTGAACCTCTGACATCGGCCCGGATAATCAGGTTCAGCTTAACAAGTTCATCACGGCTGTCTGCAAGTGTCCCTGCCTCCAATCGTTGCTGGAAATCTTCAAAGGAAACCATCGTTGTGTTTCCTGAGAGTGATTCAGATCTGGAGCGGTGCATCCGGGATTCGGCGATTTCACGGGCCTTGGAGATTTCATCTACAACATGCAGTGTGTCACCGGCTTCCGGGGCAATGTCGAGTCCGACCGAGTTAACCGTCATCGACGGGCTGGCTTCTTGGATTTTTCGATTATTTAAGGTGTCGTGCATTGCTTTAATGCGACCATGAGCCGCCCCACACACGACAACGTC
>JAZABE010000102.1:0-2603 GCA_036137535.1 Planctomycetota bacterium
TTGGCCCTTCAGGTAATCCAGGCTTTCCTTACTGACTGCCGGGCCAATTTCAAGTCGAACACAATCACCCGTCATTCGTTCTTCCAGAAAATCCTCCATGCTCACTAACAAATCCGACGCAATTTCATCGTTAATTCGCATGTCGGCATTGCGTGTCACGCGAAACGCAAATGACTCCAGAATTTCTTGGTCGTAAAAAAAACGTTTAGCAAAGTGTTGTATGATTTCTTCGACAAAAACCAGATCCAACTTGGCCTCAGATGGCACGAAAACAAACCGGGGCAACTTTTTACCAATCGGCACAACGACAAATCGATCGTTGAGCCCAGAAGACTCCGAAACCAAGGGTCGGTGAGCATCATCGGCAGCATTAAGCCGGAAGAGAATATTTAAATTCAGATTAGGGACAATTGGAAAATTCGTCTCACGGCTGGCAATTGGCGACAGCGAGCCAAACACTTCTTGCTCAAAAAATTGTTCAATCCTGTCAAGTTGAACCGAATTGAGATCTCGAGGGTGAGAGATCTTCACCCCAACGTCGTTTAATTTTTCCGTCAGCGTTTCATTAAAAAGGTTGTATTGCTGACCAATCATAAACTCAACCCTGGACCGGATCATTGCCAGTTGCTGTTTGGGCAATAACCCGGCCGCATCCTTTACATCGTGGCGGCCCTTAAGCGTTAACTGCAGCCCTCCCACCCGAACCATGAAAAATTCGTCTAGGTTTGAGCATGAGATTGCCAAAAACTTTAATCGCTCAAGGGTCGGGGTGGTGATATCCACGGCTTCATTGAGCACCCGCTGGTTAAATTCCAGCCAAGACATTTCCCGATTGAAAAACGAGTTTTCAGACTGATTGTTCATGCTTCAGTAATCGCTATTCTTTTTCCAAACGTTTCCCGGAAAAGGGTACCCGCTTGTTGAAGCGTAATCTTTTCTAGAGAAAATTCTTTCGCGGGAATGTTTAAATCTACAAAATCCGGTCCCGATTCTGCCACGACCGACAGGGCTTTTTGCTGTCGAGAAGCATTCAGGGCAATCGCCACCCGCAGCAGTGCCGCCAGCTTTGAAACGACCACTCGGTCTTTTCGGTTTAGCGAGTCGTAACCTTCGTGGTTAGGCTGAGGATGAGCGCGTCGGTGGTAACGGGCGACCAGGCCAATCAGCAAAATATCCTTCTGCCCCAAGCCAAAAAAATCGCTGTTTCGAATCAAGTACAGACTGTGTTTATGGTAACCCCTTTGGCTGATAAACTGACCACACTCATGCAAAAGAGCCGCTAAATACAAAATCAATTCATTCCTTGGGTCCAGTTGGTGTTCACTGGAAAGTTGCCGAAAAAGTGCTTGCGAAAGTTCTGCAACGTGACACGCATGCACTTCATCAAAATGGTATTTTCTAGCCAAGTCCAAGGTGTAACGTATAACCTGGGAGCGGAATTCCTCGCCCCAACCTTTAGGCTGAAGCATTTCACGAACCAGTCCGTCACGCATATTGTTGCTAGCGACGTAAAAAGATTTAACACCCAACGACTCAATCATCTGCTGGTAGGCCAGCAGGGCAGGGCCGAGCGCTTCAGCTTCGGGAAGACTTAAGGGATATTGGTTGAGTAACTGGTCTGGCATCTGGGCGAGGATGCGAGACGTTAGATCGTTAAATCCTTCGAGTTTCAAGCACTGCAAATCTTTTGGTAGTTTTTCGCCTTGGATTTGCTCTATCGCAAACCGTAAGTCACCTCCCATTCCCACGAACTGGGCTTGGGCCAAATCCGGGGCCGAGCGTTTGAACTGATGAACGACTTTTTGAATCTGTTCAATCATTAAGCTTCTGAGCTTTTTCTGGGGAGCATTGCCGGCTTCTAGCGTTTTTCGCAGACGGAGTGATCCCATTCGAAATGTTTCTGCGTAAAGAACATTGCCGGAATCGACAACCAATATTTCAGTGCTGCCACCTCCGATTTCGCAGATCACGTTTCGGGTATGCTGCAGCGCATCAGAAGTTTTGAGAAGCGGCTGAATCCCCAGATAGGTGACGCGATGCATCTCAGCCTCGTCGAAGGGTTCGACCTCAAAGCCGGTTGCAATAAAAACTCGGTCGATAAACAACAGGCGGTTTCGGGCCTCCCGTACGGCACTGGTTGCCACAACGTGGATGTCTCCCGGATCTACAATGCCAAATTCATCCAGTTTAGATCGGAAGATTTTTAAAACATGGACACAATCTTCGATCGTCTCATACTCGATTCGCCCCTTTAGGAAGGAATCCTTGCCAAGACTGACTGCTTGAGAAAGAGTTTCTAAAGTCCGCACTGCGCCCGTCGAGTTGACTTGGAAAATCGCCATCCGAATGGATGTCGCACCAATATCAATTACTGCAATCGTTCGATGGTCTTTGCTTGTTGTTTCCGCAGTCATGTTTTAAGGTTGTTGGATTCAATCGACTGTTTAGCCCAGGCCGCTGCGCCGATAACGGAGGAATCATCGCCAAGGCTCGCGGCAAGGATTTCATAAGTGCCGTCATAGGCATTTAATACATTATGGCTTACGTACTTGCGAGTTTCCTTAATAAAAATGGCCGGCATCGCCTCAACCAGGCCGCCACCC
>JAZABE010000103.1:0-5348 GCA_036137535.1 Planctomycetota bacterium
ATCTTTTGCCGACCAAGTCATTCTTGGAAGCGGAGATTTATTTACACCTGAATCCTGCTTAGAAATGATAGCGGAGACGGGGGTGGATGGCGTGACCGTGGCCCGAGGAGCTATCGGAAATCCCTGGATCTTTGAGCAAACGCTGGCACTGAGTGCGGGTAAGAAAAAACCTGATCCGCCCACGCTTTTTCGACAACGAATCGTTATTGAAGAACATTACCAACTCGCGGAGCAGTTGTATGGAGAGCGATCCGGACCGATGATGAGAAAATTCGGAATCAAGTATTCAGCACTTCATCCCCGGCATCTTGAGGTTCGACAGGCTTTTACCCGAGTCAAAAATTTTGAACAGTGGAAACAGGTCTTGGACCATTGGTACGGTGAAGACTTGGCAGGCGTTTATCCCGATGGCCGTTTACATAAAGCCCAAGGATCGTGTGAAACAGGTTAGCCAGATTTCTTGGCTGCTTTCAGGGCATCGTGTTCAGGCAAAGACCGATAGAATGGGTCGAGCGGGAAACAACCCGAAACCATTCCGTTTCTTGGCGCGGTTGTGCAATCACTGAAGGTTCGGCAGATCTTTTTGCGATAGAGTGCTTTTCCGCTCAACAGGTCGGCTGGCATTTCCGGGTAAGAAAGTGCCATTCGCCCTAAGCCAATAAAATCAGCCATCTGGTTGGAGATGATTTTTTGTCCGACATGGGGTATCCATTCTTGCAGGTAGGAATAAGCTGACCCGACAATGACCAAGTCGGGATGTTTCTTTTTCATTTCAGCCGTTTGATTGATTTGACGGGCGACCCCTACCAATGGATCTTCTGGGGGATGGTAGCCATCCGAGGGAGGAAAGAGAGCCGGCCGCTGAATGTGGGGATTGTAGTAAGGACTGCCGGCAGTCGTGCAAACCAGCGGGACCCCGATCTTATTGAGCAAAGAGAGGAATTGGTCTGGCTCAGCCAAGTCAATTCCTCGACCCGACCCGTCTCCTCCGAAAGCGTGGGTGTAATAGTTTGCCTGCACAGGTTCACCGATTCCCTGCGAGCCTTTTTGGAAAGGGGCAAAATCAAAGATGCTGATTCGAGTCCCGATTTGCAGTTTGGTTTCTGCCTGGATACCGCTGGTGATTTCTCGGAGGAACCGAGTTCGATTTTCAAAAGTTCCACCGAAGGACCCATCCCGGTCAAATCCCGACAGGAGTTCATGGCCAAGGTACCCATGGCAGTGTTTAATGTCGACAAAATGAAACCCAGCTCTTTCTGCCAGGATTGCCGCCGCAATGAAATGCTCTATTAAATTTTTGAGATCATCATCAGTCAAGATCGAGCTGCCAGCTTCGATCTCGAATTTTTGATCTAGTACTGGGTGGGCGTAAATCGTTTTAGGTTCTGGTTGTGTTCGGTGGTTTGGGCAGGCAAAACGCCCAGAGTGGGTCAATTGAAGTCCAATATGTAAATCGTCGATTTGCCCAAAAGTTTCTTGATGTTCAGTAACTAGTAATTCTCTTAGAGAAGCAATGTCTGAGAGGTTGTTTTCGTTCAGCAATAACTGGTTCGGGTTGGCTCGACCCGCGTGGTTGACTGCTATGGCTTCTCCACCCCAGATAAGCTTTGCCCCGCTGATCCCGAAATTGCGCCACCGTCGTCGTGTCAGATCGGTGGGCTTACCGTCAGGAGTCCCATCCCAGCCTTCCATGGGTAGGATTGCAAATCGATTGCCAACTGATTTTCCTTGCAGATCAAATGGTTTTCCCAACGAAGTCTTTTGGTGATCCATTTCAGGATCAAAAGGAATTGAGATCCCCAATTCGTCAAGTCGGGCTGAAAATTGTTCTGGCGTTTTGAGTTTGGTGATGCGGGGATAAGCCATGGGTGTCGCAAAGTAATCTTAGAGTTTTTGAAGTTGTTCCAGGATTTTCGAAAGAACTTCTCTGTCGTGTTCAGGTCGAGTCGGACTACGGGGATGGGTTTGGTCAGACTGAATCCAGTTTCTCAGCTTCAGGAACATCGCGGCGTCGTGCTTGTAGGCGGGGACGGGATCCCGGAAAGCGAAGAAACCCAGGTATTGAAGCACATCGTTCAGTTCATAAAAACGAGAATCTCCCAGTTCCCAGTAAGCGTCCCGGATGGCAAAATAATCCGGTGCGAAAGTGCTTAGCCCCAATAGGTAGTCACTACCGTAAATCACCATGTCAATTGCCAGGTCATTCCCAGTAAAAACTTTGAATCCTGGGCGGGTTTCGTTGCGGATCTTCAAACGTTGCCATTCCAATTTCCGCGAGAGGGAGGAGTGTTTGGCACCAATGCAATTGCTGATGTTTAGCAATTCGCGGTAGACAGAAAGTGGATAAATGGACCCAAATGGTGCAAATACCTGGTCCAGTTCAAATCCAATAAACGTGTTGCATCGTTGTCCAAGATCTTCATAACTCCGTATGATTTGTTCATTCGATTGTTGAGTTAAACCAAATGATTGAAAAATGACCGGGGTTCCGCCATGAATTTCAATCAATTCCATAGCTCGGGAATAGGAATCCAGGTTGAAAGCGGACCCACATTCATCTTGGACAAATGCTCCGGCAACGAACCCTGATTCGCCAGCAATGTCTCGTGTGACGTCCAGTACAGGTTTGCGGATACTAGGATCGACCAGATTCCCGTAACCCGTGTCCATGTTGACTGCCGGAATTAGGCCGGAGTCCACGGTGCGCTGCACGTGTTTGCCAAAGCTGTCCCAATCGATTTCACCGGATTCTAGAAACGGTAAAAGAATAGCGGAGATGCCAGTGATTTTTCGATTTGGAATCACCGGCAATCTAGATTCGGTCTGCGGGGGCTCGCGGTCGCTCAAGTTTTCCTCCGGTCAGTCAACGCGAAGATCCGTGAAACGTTTGTCAGTATTTTTCAACTAGTATACTGATTGAAAGTTGGTTCGCGGCACGGCTTTCCCGGTTCCGAGAGGCCAACCGGGAAACAGGCCATCGAGTACCCGAAAAGAATCGTTTTGCCTTTAACCGGTTCTGCTGAATTTGATCGTCGTTTGACTGATTAAGATCGGCGGGTTTGATCCTAATGTGAAACGTAGAAAGAAGGATCATCAATCACCCAATCGGTTGACCAGGTTTTTCCATTGTCGCCATTGCAAACGTTGAAAAAGAATGTCCTAAATCGTTCTGCCCGGTAGCCATAGGGGACTTGGGAAGTGATGCGGTCATCGATGGTCAGATCTTCGACCCCCGGTTTCGCAAAATAATGCACTGCGCCATCTTGGGTCACGGACATGCCTAATGTCCACCACCCAGTTTTGGTGATTTGCATGGTTTTGAAATCATATCCGTTTCGATCTCCCCGGACTCGAATCCAGGCATAGTCATGCTTTTTTTTGCCGTTGTGCTTGCTTTCAAATTCGATGAACATCCCCGGCCAATAGACTTCATTTTTTTTGACGTTACCGATGGGGATGAATCCTTTTAATGGTTTGGATACCGTGGCTTCCAAAGCGATACGGAAAGCAAAATGAGGACCGGTGCGGTTTTCCCAAGTGTCAACCGGAGGCAAATAAACACGGGTCACACAGCTAGGTTCCTTTTTAATGTCAGTGGTTCCGATCTTGGAATGGATGTTGCAGATGAAATCGTCTTGTTGCATTTTGTAAGACTTACGACCGGGTATTCCACTATTCAATGTTTTCAAGAGCAGAGCCCCTTGGCTCCCAGCGATTCCTCCTGCGGGAGTGGCAATACGTTGGATCACATCCGGATCACCTCGTTTGACCCCCTCGTACCAGCGACTGTTGGTAGAGCGACCGTAAGGACTGCGTTGTTTTTTGTCAATGTTTTCACTGCTTTTAGGCATCCGGAAATTGTATCCCCAGTCCACATCTTCAAAATCGTCCCCTACGTTTGTGATTTTTTGGCCAGTTCCGGGAACAATGATCCTTTGCTGTCCGTTTGCATTTTCTAGTAATAACAGGGCACTGCCAAAAAGAGAGAACAACAAGACAGGAAGGATTGAACGGTTAATCATTTTCGATCACCAAGCTGGATACGGGACGATTCACCTATCGTTATCGGGCTGATCGCAAAAATGATTTGCCGTAAAACCGATACAATCTTGCTTCAATAATTGAACCTGATTGTTATTCGATCTGGGTAAGCTGTTCGGATTGTTAACCGTGGGGCTGTCAGTCGCCGTGGACTGTCACGATGATTTCCCGGATTCGGGGTTTGACATCACATTCCAAGTGAAAAATTTGCTGCCAGGTTCCCAGGTTGATCTCGCCTTCCACGATGGGGAGGGTGAGTTCCGGACCGAGGGTTGTTGCCTGCAGATGAGAGTGTCCGTTGCCATCCTGGAGGTTTTCCTGGTGACCGTACTCGTTGGACTGGGGAATTAGCCGGTTGAGTAGGGCCGGGAGGTCTTTTTTTAGACCGGGTTCAAATTCGATGGTGCCAATGGCGGCGGTGCTGCCAACGTTGAAAATATTAACCAGTCCAGTTTGGACGTCGCTTTCGCGTATGATCTGTTTGACTTTTTCTGTCAAATCACACATGTCACCGTTTTTTTGGGTCTTTAAGAGCAGCTTTTTTTGCAATGTCATTTAATTTTGCCTGTCGGTTGCCTGTCGGTTGCCTGCCATTAAATGTTTGATTTGCCGATAATTTTTCAATCGGGCCTCTCTAGCAGCCTAGATTGTAACGATTATAACAATTGGAGTTTTTTAGGAGATTTTTGAACGGCAAAGGCAAAATATATTACCTATAATTGACAAATGTTCAAAATTGCCATTTCAGAGATTTTTGTGAAGTAACTCAAAGGAACTCCAAATGCGAATAAAAAATCACACGTTGGTGGTTATCGCCTTCATTGCAACCTTACCAACGTTGATCCTTGGCCAAACTCCAGGTCCCACATCAGCAACTTCTTCGAGCGCTAAAACCGTTAGGCCAGAGTATCCACCGTTGGATAAAGTGGTTGAGGGTTACAAAGAGGTCCCAGTGTCTGACGGTTCCAAGCCGTTTTTACGTCTTTGGGTTAGAGCTAAGGATGGGCAAATGTATGCTGAATTGCCAAAGACGGCAGTGCTGCCCAACAGTCCTGAGCGACATTTTATTGCATTGACGGTCTCGGGCGGAGAGTCGTTTGCCGGCCTTCAGCAAAATGACTTTTACGTAAGATATCGGATTATTGGTAAGCGGTTGGCAATTATTGCGCCTAATCAGGAAATTAAAACCACGGGGGAAGATGAAGCCAAGCGAAGCATCAAGCGGTTGTTCACGGACAAGATCCTGACAGATGTTCCTATTGTAACGATGAACCCTCGAGGGGGTCCGGTGATTGACCTGGATGATC
>JAZABE010000104.1:0-5531 GCA_036137535.1 Planctomycetota bacterium
AGTGAAAAAGTGCTTTTTCAGTGTGGCGATGAGGATTGGTACTTAAGCCAACCCCCAAAAAAGGAGAAGGGAGGAGCCTGCATTTCACTTCCGGAAAAAGTGACGTTGAAGCCGTTTGCTTCGTCCATTCGCTTGGATTTCAAAAGTCCTTCCGCAATGGAAGGAGGAAGCCTTGTTGGGGCGTCTCAGTTGCTTCAGGTGTCGAACCGAAGAGCTTTAGACCGTGGCACGATAATCCACGGGTTGTTTGAGGAAATCGTGTGGAGTGGGCAAACGTTAACCGAGGATGGTTTGTTGATCAAGGCGGAACAACTTGGTAACGGACAGGCTGATCCCCAGGTTCAAGTTGACGATTTCCGAAAAATGCTGGCTCAGGAAATGGTTCAGAGAGTGTTGTCACCTTCCTATTATTTGGAACCTACCGACGAAGGTGTCAAACAGGCGATCCCTGCCGGTATTCACAGTAGCAGCCTTCGGCTTGAAGTTCACAACGAAAGACGTTTTGTGGTTTCGGATTCTGGTGCGATGCTCTCAGGGGCTATCGATCGGCTAGTCTTGATTTACGACAACGACCAATTGTTGGCTGTGGACATTGTGGATTTCAAGACAGACAAGATCGATGCAGATGATCCAGCTGCAATTGAGCAGCGTGCCCTCCATTACAAACCTCAAATCGAGGCTTATCGCCGCGCGGTCAGCACCATGTTTAAGCTGGATTTGGAGCGGATTTGTGGCCGGCTTGTCTTTGTTTGCGGTGGGGTTGTCCACGGATTTTCGTCAAAAAAAACACCATCTCCCGCGTGAAAACAAATGCTGCTAAAATTTTTTTTTCAAGCTAATTTTTCAGATTGAGATTTTGTTGTGAAAGCAATCGCGGTTTATCCCAAGCAAAAATCGAGTAACCACCTTCGTGAAATTGAAAAACCGAACGTGTCCGATGTTCCCAATGGGAAAGGCGTTTTGGTGCGTCTATTGAAAGTCGGCGTGGATGCCACCGACAAAGAAATCATAGAAGCTTACTACGGCGATCCACCTGAGGGAGATGATTTTCTGGTGCTGGGGCATGAGTGTTTTGGAGTTGTCGAAGAAGTGGGAGAGGCAGTGATTTCATTCAAAAAAGGAGACTATGTCACCGCGACGGTTCGCCGGCCGGGGACGTCACCGTTTGATGCTATCGGCACCAATGATATGACATCGGACGATGTTTATTACGAGAGAGGAATCTGCAACTTGCATGGTTACTTGACCGAGTATTTTGTGGAGGATGAAGAATACGTTGTCCAAGTTCCGAAGGGCATTACTCACCTGCATTGTTTGATGGAGCCGATGAGCGTTGTTGCCAAAGCGATATGGCAAATGGACGAAGTCCAGCGGCGCCTTAAAATCTGGAAACCCAAAATTGCCTTTGTGATGGGTGCCGGCCAAATTGGGCTATTAGCAACCCTGTTTCTCCGTCTTCGGGGGTGCCAAGTTTACACGATTGCTCGTTCTCAAGGACCAAATCTCAAGTCCGAAATCTGCGATGGATACGGGGCGACCTATATCAGCACCCGGCAAACTTCTGTCGAAGAACTCATCGCCGAGGTCGGTCGGCCAGACGTGATCATTGAGGCTACTGGGGCCAGCAGTGTTGCCTTTAAGAGCCTGGAATATGTTGGGAAGAACGGCTGTGTTGTTTGGACGAGCTTAACAATTGTGGACCAGATGCTTGAAATTCCTGCCGATCGCATTAACCAAGAATGGGTGCTGGGTAACAAGGTTCTGGTTGGTAGTGTGAACGGGAACCGTAGTCATTTTGAATTAGGAATTCAATATTTGACTTTGGCGGAGGCAACGTACCCTGGTATTACCGAAAAAATCCTGACACATCCGGTGAAGGGGTTTGAAAACCACGAAGAGCTGATTCGCTTGTTGGTAGAAGAGCCATCTGCCCTAAAAGTGTATTTAGACATTGCAGACAATTAGTTAACTTGGTGAATCGAGTTCGCCGCCATCCACGGTCCTGAATGATTCGGTCCCAAGTGTTGCCTCTGAAAAACTGGGCTGACCGTGGGCTTCTGGAAGATTTACGCAAGAAAAAAAGATGGCGGCGACCGAAGGGGGATTTGAAGGAGGTCTGTCGGGTCGCCGCCAAGCGTCACTGCCCCATCATTAAAACCATTTTTGTGGGGATGGTCAAACACGGAATCGACAAAATCTCAAAGAAGACGGCAATTTAATCTGGATTGGGACTCGGTCCCGGACAGCTTAAGGTTAATGAATGGAGCGGATTAAGGGTCTTTTCTAAAATAATTGCCGGGTTCCAGAGTTTTGGACCCGGTGGAGAACGACTTTATCGCACTTGGATAATCCACTAGAATTCTGCGTATGTCACAGGTCGCGCCCCACGCCGACTCGGCGGCGACTTTGAAAGCATTCGGTCGCTGTCTTTCAAAAGTGAAGGGCTTCGACAAATGCATCGACGCGTTGCACCATGGTGAGTCGGTGTCATTTGAAGGAGTTCCTCGATCTGCCTGCGCGCTTTTGATGAGTGAGCTTGCCCGACGAGCGCCGGGAACTCTTTTGGTCGTTGCACCAGATGCCGACTTGGTCGACGATCTTTACCGGGAAATGGGACTCTATGGTGACGAAAAGCCGGTGGAATTTCCGAGATGTGAGACGGGAAAGGACCAGCTGTTGCGTGGACAAGAATACGGGCAAAGAATTGGGCTGCTCAAACGTTTGCACCAGGGAATAGCTCCCCAAGTCATTACTGCTGAAATCAAAAGTTTATTATCACCCTGTCCTTCAGCGGAATCGATTCGAGAAAACTCAAGAATACTCACCGTTGGTCAGAAGATTGACATTGAAGAATTTCTGGAATGGCTTGCCAATCACGGATTTCATGCAACCACTGCAGTGGAATTGGGGGGTGAATTTTCCTCTCGGGGAGGCATTATTGATGTTTTCGCCTACGACTGGACAATGCCTATCCGTGTCGAACTTTTCGATGACGAAATCGATTCGATCCGGGAGTTTAGTACTGAAACCCAGCGCAGCCTTAGACGGTTGGAATCGTTTGAAATTACAACCGTTACTGACTCGCCAAATGATCAATCTCATTTTTCACATTTCCTCGGCGAAGATGCGTGGGTCGTTTTTCTTGAACCGGAGGAAATTGAAAACCAAGCTCAGCAATTCCTGAAGTTAGTACCCCAAGCTTCAGGATTTTTGGGTCTCGGTGATGTCCAGGCTGAGTTGATGAAGAGACCATTTGTGACGGTGGCGAATCTTTCCTTGGGAACGATGGCCCATCATTGTCAAATCCCGTTTGAAACAGTTGGCCGAATCGCTGGAGATTTCGGGGGAATCCGCGTCCATCTCGATCATTTTGGGGTTGGTTCTCGGACGTTTGTGATCGCTCGAACCGAAGGTGAAATCGAGCGATTAATTGAGTTGCTTGGAACGACTAAAACAGCAGCTTCGGGGCGATTGGAATACGTGGTTGGGGATATGCGGACCGGTTACCGTCTGACCTCTGAAAAAATATTGGTTGTGGACTGTGACCATTTATTCAATCGAGGACAAATTCGTCGATCCGTGCGCCGTCGGATGGGAAAGGCGATCGACAGTTTTCTGGATTTGCAGGATGGCGACCTCGTGGTTCACATTGCCCACGGTATTGGGCGATATCGCGGGTTGAAGATGTTGGAAAAAGAGGACCAGATTGAAGAGCATTTAGAACTAGAATTTGATGGTGGCACCAAGATTTTTGTTCCTGCAACCAAGATCGATTTGGTGCACAAGTATATTGGTGGAAATAAAACGAGGCCCCGTTTGGCAAAGATTGGTGGCAAGGCCTGGTCTCGACAAAAGATCGCAGCAGAATCGGCAGTTCAGGACATGGCATCGGAGATGCTTGAGCTGCAAGCGAGAAGATCGGGGCGTCCCGGGACAGCCTTCTCGAAAGAAACCGAGTGGTTGCTTGAATTTGAACGGTCATTTCCCTATCGGGAAACTCCGGACCAATTGACGTCGTTAACCGATATTCGACAGGACATGTTGGCTGCAAAGCCCATGGACCGGTTGTTGTGTGGTGATGTTGGTTTCGGCAAGACGGAAATTGCGATGCGAGCGGCTTTCCGCGCCGTTGAAAACGGGTTTCAGGTTGCCGTGCTGGCACCGACTACCATTTTGGTTGAACAGCATTTCAATACGTTCCGGGAACGGATGTCTGAGTTTCCAATCACGATAGAAAAGCTGAGCCGATTTTGCACCACAAAGGACCAGAGAGCAACTGTTTCAGGATTAAAGTCCGGTCGAGTCGATATTGTCATTGGCACCCATCGCCTAGCGTCAAAAGACGTTGATTTTTTCAATCTAGGCTTATTAATTATCGATGAGGAACAGCGTTTTGGAGTCGACGTTAAAGAACGTCTCAAGACACTCAAAACGATGGTGGATGTGTTGACCATGTCCGCCACGCCAATTCCGAGAACGCTTCATATGTCTTTGGTTGGAGTTCGAGACATTTCAAACCTCGAGACCCCTCCCGAAGAGCGACTGTCTGTTGAAACCCGGACAGTTCGTTTTGATGAACAGATAATTCAACAGGCCATTCATCGTGAGCTCAATCGAAAAGGGCAGGTTTTCTTCGTTCATAACCGGGTCAATGATATTGAGCGGATTAAGCAAAAGTTGAATCAGATTGTACCGGAAGCCTCGATTGGGATTGGGCATGGACAAATGCCTGAAGGGGAGTTGGAACAAGTGATGAAGGATTTCATTGAACACCGGTACGATATTTTATTGGTGACGACCATCATTGAGAGTGGAGTTGATATTCCCAATGCTAATACGATTTTTATTGACGAAGCCGATCGGTATGGGCTGTCCGATCTTCACCAGTTGCGCGGTCGGGTCGGTCGTTACAAGAACCAGGCCTACTGTTACCTTCTGATTGACCCGGCAAAGCACCTGAACCCGACTGCGGCAAAACGTTTGCAGGCCATCCAGCAATACAGTGAGATGGGGGCCGGATTTGCGATCGCGATGCGTGATCTAGAGATTCGGGGTGCCGGGAATTTACTGGGGACAGAGCAATCTGGCCATATCGCAGCGGTTGGCTATGAATTTTATTGCCAGCTTCTTGAAAAGGCGGTTCGGCAGTTAAAGAAGTTGCCGAAAAAATTAGAAGCGAATGTGGACATCGACTTGCCCGGTTCTGCGTTCTTGCCAGATGATTACGTGCGGGACCGCCGGCAAAAAATCGACATCTACCGTCGAATGACTCGGATTGACCAATTCGAACAAATCAGTCAACTGGCGGTTGAACTGAAGGACCGATTTGGTCCCTTACCCAAGCCCTCTAAGCGGTTGATGGTGCTAGCACAACTGAAATTGTTGGCCGCAACATGGCAAATCACATCTATTTATCTCGACGATGAGGGGTTTTTGGTTTTCAGGTATTCGGACCGCTCAAGAATCGAACAATTGAAGGCCGCCGTGGGCCAGAAGATCCGGATTGCCGATGAAAAATCCGTGTACGTCAA
>JAZABE010000105.1:0-2256 GCA_036137535.1 Planctomycetota bacterium
AAGTCAAAAAACCGTGATCCCGGTTGGTAGTGTCTTGCAAGCAATCCTTTTTCCGCATGTCACCCCGCTTGACGCGTCGCTGGCAAAAAACAGAGGCCAGCTTCACTGCCGCATCCCGATCCGTCCCCAACACCCAGTACTCCAGTCGTCCCGATGACCCCCAGGTTTTCACGGCGGCGGCCAGCGTCTCCTTGACCCCTTTTTCGACTTTCTCAGGCACATCGGCAGCCACGAAAACCTCGGTCTGATTTTTTTGCTGCTTCCCGAAAATGTTTGTTTTGCTCTCAACCTGCTGTCCGATCGCGGCAGTCGAAATTAGCCAACTGTTCAACACTACCCATTGAATCTGAAAAACGCGCATCTGGTCTCCTCTGAAAACAGTGGCTTGACCAAGGACTCGTGACGAACCCTGTAACCCGTTAATTCCAACCCGGGACCCAGACTCGACTGGTCAGCCATCCTTACCATTTCACTTACACTCTGGGGCAACATTGTATTCCTGGTCCTAGTTTTCCAGAACCCCTTCGGAAAAGCATTTGAACCTCCATCTCTCCCCAGCAACCCAATTTATAAAGGGCTCTACGCACCGGCAGCGATGCTCACATCAATCGCTCCTTTTATGTTGGGGAATATTTTAATTTCCAGGATTCGAAAATCTCGCGGTAAGCTCTCAGGGATGAGACTCGCTATGATCGCAGTAATCTTCGATCCCCTGCTCTACCTCATCCTTTCCGTTTTGGGGACACTCCCCAAGTTCAAAGTTCACCGTTTTTTCCCTTGACCTCCCACAGTCGTCTACTGATTGCCACCATCCACTTCAAAATCGAAAAACCGTGCAGCCAGTCTCGTTCATGGCTACAATAATCGAGCCACTTGGAAACTTTGTTCACGTCCCAATTCAGCGAAACTCGATTTTCAATTTCAGAAAAACGAATTGACATCGAACATTTGAGTCAGACACTCTAGTGACCTTTAAATCTTAAAAACGCACCGAATGAATTATTTATCAAATCCATTGATTGTCTTCACCGCAACGACCTTACTGTGGCTCTGCGATCCCAACCGCGCTCTTTCACTCCAAACCACCGGCCCACCCAATGTCGTTGTCATCATGGTTGATGACCTCGGATATTCTGATATCGGTTGCTATGGAGGAGAAATTGAAACTCCCAACCTTGATTCACTAGCCGCTGCTGGCCTGCGATTTTCGCAATTTTACAACACGGCTAAATGCCACTCATCGCGTGTCTCACTCTTAACCGGGCAGTACTGCATTGCCGCTGGTGATACAAAAATGGATCATGGGGTCACCACTGCCGAAGTACTTGGTGCGGCTGGGTACTTTACGGCAATGACAGGCAAGTGGCATCTAAAACAGCAACCAACCGACTTTGGATTCGACCGGTACTTTGGCCATCTCAGCGGCGCCTGCAATTTCTTCAAAGGCGACAACACCTTTCGGCTCAATGGTGAACCATGGTCGGTTCCCAAACAAAATTTTTACACGACGGTCGCCGATGTCGATTACGCCTTGAATTTCCTCAAAGAAGCTCGAGCAACCCACCAACCTTGGTACCTCTACATTGCATTCAACGCCCCCCATGCGCCGCTACACGCACTCCCCAAAGACTACGCAAAGTACAAAGGCAAATACGACCAAGGCTGGGACGTCGCGCGAGAATCTCGGGTCAAGAAACAAAAAGGAATTGGCATTCTCCCGAGTGCCCTCCGACCGAGCCCTCGTCCGGAACACATTCCCGCTTGGCAGGAACTTGAACCCTGGCGACAAAAGTATGAAGCGAACCGAATGACAACGTTAGCGGCAATGATTGATCGAGTCGATCAAGAAATCGGTCGATTGGTCGATGATCTTAAAGCTAACAAGGAGTTTGACAACACGATGATTCTGTTCGTATCTGACAACGGGGCATGTCCTTATGACCGCAAGGCCCCACTGCTCGATGTTGAGCCGACCAACGGCAACACCGCGCTGGCGGATTCAACAGGTTGGGCGTGGGCCCGAAACACTCCGTTTCGGTATTACAAACAAAATCAATTCGAAGGTGGTATCTCCACTCCGGCGATCGTGCACTGGCCTGCCGGTTTGAAAATGCCCCCAGGTTCAATCACCGATCAACCCGCTCATCTAATCGATGTGATGCCAACGCTCGCCGACATCACGAAAAGCAAAATTCCCAACCGATGGCCTAATCGAACCTTACGGCCAGTGTCCGGAGTCACTCTAACGCCCGCGTT
>JAZABE010000106.1:0-1786 GCA_036137535.1 Planctomycetota bacterium
GACGTCGATGCCCTAAAGTCGCTCCAGAGAACTCTCCGCAACGTTTACCAAAAAAGAAGCCGCGTTACCAAAACCAGGGTGGCTCGGGATCTCATCCGAGCTTCCGAAATGTCCTCCCCGGCAAAACCCGGCCACCTCGTCCGTGAATTTGGGCAATCCGATCGGGAACAAATCGACAATTCCAACAAGGAACCCGCGGTCACACAGGTCCTTTCGTTGATGAACGGTTTTATCGAAACCCGGATTGCCGCCAACCCCAATACCCAGTTAATGATCAATGCTGACAAAAGCGATCAACTGGAATCGAAAATTGACACCGTTTTCCTGAGCATTCTCAACCGATACCCGGACCCGAATGAAAAACGGATCTGGATGCAAGAGGCTTCCCAACAAGGCAAAGCCGTTGCTGCTGATTTAATCTGGACCCTAGTAAACAACAGCGAATTTCTGTTTGTCCAATAATTTACACCCGAGGATTTCCAAATGAGTTTTCAACCCAACCCTTGCGACCCAGGGTCTCGTAGGCAATTCGTTGCAAATGCCGCCAAATGTTGGCTTGGGCTGGGTACCCTTCCCTTGGTCCCCGCGAGCGCCAAGGGGGATTCAAAATCAGGCATTCAACCCGGCGGAACCGCCAAACGGGTCATTTATCTCTATATGTCTGGCGGCATGACTCACCTTGACACCTTTGACACCAAACCCGGTTCCGAAACTCAAGGTCCCTGTGAATCCATCAACACCTCCGTGCCCGGTGTCCAGATCAGCGAATATTTTCCAAAGCTGGCCAAACAAATGCACCATGTTGCGGCAATCAACTCCTTGAGCTCTACCCAGGGCGCGCACCAGCAAGGTCGCTATTTCATGCACACCAGTTATTTTGTCAGAGGCACTATCAAACACCCCGACCTGGGTGGATGGACGTCTTACTTCCTGGGCAAAGAAAAAGGCAATCTGCCCGGCAATGTCAAAATCGGTGGTAGCAGTTCGGGCTTGGGCGGCGGTTTCCTCGAATCCAAGTATTCAGCACTACCCATCGGCGACCCCGAGGCAGGCTTGCAAAACAGCAAACTACCCCGCGGAATCGACGGAGATCGTTTTGCCCGTCGCATTAATCGAGCCAAGGAAATGAATCAAAAATTTCTCGATCGTTACAACGATAAACAAGTTCGCGCCTACAGTGGCATGTATGACGAGGCGGTAAAAGTCATGAAAAGCGAGGATCTGGGCGCATTCGATCTGTCTCTGGAAAAGACAGATGTCAGGAATCAATACGGAATGGGGCGTTTTGGCCAAGCTTGTCTGTTAGCTCGGCGGTTGGTCGAATCGGGAGTAAGATTTGTCGAAGTCGACAATGGCGGTTGGGACACCCACACCGACAATTTTGGCCGGGTTGAAACCAAAGGCCGAGAACTCGACCAAGCCCTGGCAACGTTAATCAGCGATCTTGAACAACGGGACCTGTTGAAAGACACACTGATCGTGCTCGCGACCGAATTTGGGCGAACCCCTAAAATCGTTACCGAACGCCAAAATGGAAGAAACCATTATCCAAAGGCTTTTTCCGGACTGCTAATTGGGGGAGGCATTCAGGGCGGAATCAAGTATGGAAAAACCGACAAAGAAGGACGGGAAGTCGAAGAAAATCCAGTTGAAGTTCCTGATTTCAATGCCACCATTGGCTACGCACTTGGGCTCCCATTGGAAAAAGATGTTTTCAGCCCATCCCGCCGACCGTTCCGTGTGGCGCATAAAGGCAAACCCATCACAGCGCTGTTTTCCTAGGCTC
>JAZABE010000107.1:0-2592 GCA_036137535.1 Planctomycetota bacterium
CCAGCCTCGTTACGACCGTAAAACACAGTCACCTGGCCAGAAACCTCAACTAATGACAGATCTTTCCAGACGCCAAACCCGCCGATATTCATTTCCTTGATTTTCACACTGCCAACTCCTAGAGCGAACGATCTATGCTTGGTCATTTATTTGCGGTCTAAACCGACTTTTCCTCGGCTCCGGAAAGCAATTTGATTCCCATCATGGCCGAATCCTGCAAGATAGCCTTTGCCTGGTCATCATCGAATTCAATCGCTGCAACCATCGCTTCATCAACATGTTCACAGCCCGCATACGGAGAAAGATCTAAACGAGTTTCCGTGTCTTTTTCGCGGGCTTGGACGGTGCGGAGAAAGTCGCCAAGAATTGTATCTTCTTTCAAACCATGTTCCGCAAGCGAACCGGGCACTTGACACTGAATCCCCATCGACCAAAGCGTCCCGTCAACCGGCCCAAATTGACCGCGTAACCAATGATTGATTTCCATAAACCAATCCCTATAGTCAAGTCCTTCATTTGCCCCACCCTCGAAGGAAACCTGCCAGCTCACCAAGGCTAGCTGCCCGTTCAATTCCGCCGAAATTTCAAAAGCAAGATTTTCAAACTTTGTCTGCATCTCTGATTTCGACATACCTGCGACAAGAACGACATTTTGCTGAATCCAACGAACAGAATCGGTTGCCAAACTCACAGCATTGGCAAAACCACTTTTATCCACACAGACCAAGGTGGATCCGTGGCTTCCGGCTTCGTGTGGTCCGCGCGACTGGCTGGTCCCTGAAAAGACAAGTCTGGAATCCTCGTCAGCCAAATCACTACGTACGTGAACTCCACCGAGCGCCCAGTACTGAATACCGGTTTTGGAAATCTCATCCGTTGCCAGTTCACCGTAGCAAAGACCCACGGCAAAGCCCTTTGCTTCTTCAGCGTGAAACTCTTCAATTCTTCGACTGCCTGGGGCATACCCCGTTCCGAATATTGATGCAATAACCTTGCCCTCGCGTCGGTGAACGACCTTCTCCACTAAAGGCGAAGAAAACAAGTGTACGTTTTCCAAAGCGGAAATCATTGTCGGCCAACGCTCAAGTTGGTCATGCTCACCCCCGGCCCAATAAACGTGAATTCCATTTTCTTTTAATCTTTCAAACTGTTCCAACAGAAAACTGATGCCCCGAGGTCCGCAATGGTCAATATCCGCAACATCGCCAGACAGCAATACAAAATCGACTCGTTCACCGATCGCCTGGTCAAAAATGCGTTCAGCTGCAGTGTAGGCAGCATCGACCAATACCGTTCGAATGGAGTCAGGCAAATCGCCAACGCCGGAAAAAGACCGCTCCAAATGAAGATCAGATGCGTGAATAAATTTCAAGGTCGGGTTCACGCGAGCACCTCCTTGCGCTCAGAATGGTTCACGTCTAGGCTCAATGCACGCTCAAGCCGAAAGCTAGGTAAAATCAATCTAATCGATGCTCAGTTTCGCGAAAACATTGATTTAATTTCCAGCCAACCGAGAATGCTAGCAATTTGCTCGAGGCCGCACCCTGGCTGGTTCTCAACACCTTTGGTTCGCCTGTTCTGTTGTCGTGTTAACGGGTGGCCAAACTTTCCCTGAGTCCGCCTCTTCCGGTTTATTTCGTCCGCCGAACAATCGATTACCACGTCCAATTCAATCTAAGCCTTTCTCCCAACACGGTACCCAACCAGAATTCAGCCGATTGTGCACAATACCGCACACAATCATCCAATGGAGATCTGGCTAGGCCCCGGAAAACAAACGGCCTGACGTCGCCACGCAACCCGGACAGCACCGAGCAATAAACGGCAACATTCTGCTTGACGTCCTGGTTTCCACCCAAATTGCTTCAGGGATGTCACTAAAGCCCGCTAACTGTATCCGCCTGACTGCATTAAAATGAGCGGTGCTTAATGGGGCAGCCGACTAAGCCAAACGGCTGTTTCAGAGGACAAAAAAACGGATAATAGAAAGCAACACCCCTGGAAAGGCCATGTTCGGCTTCAAGCTTCCCTTGATCGGCCTTCTAGAAAACAACTAACGAAGATGCCTACCAGCGTGGTGCATCAATAATTCACGCACACCGATTGCCAAGCGATTCGCGACGAAATGACAAAAGAATTCTACGAAAACCCTCTCATTGCTCGATATGCCTCTGCTGAAATGAGCCGTACCTGGGGAGACCAAAAAAAGTTTTCAACCTGGCGCCGCCTCTGGATTGCGCTTGCCCGTTCTGAGCAGGAACTGGGAATCGAAATTACCGATGAACAAATCGCCGAGTTAGAATCCAATCAAGAGAATATCAACTTCGATTTAGCTCGTGATTATGAAAAGAAACTCCGGCATGATGTGATGGCCCATGTTCACACCTACGGAGAATCGTGTCCCAACGCCAAATCCATCATCCACCTAGGGGCAACCAGTTGCTTTGTTACAGACAACACGGATTTAATCCTAATCCGGGAAAGCCTGGAGCTGATTGAAAGACGCCTTGCCCAAGTCATAATCAACCTCGCTAATTTTGCCCAAAGTCATCGGGATCTGGCTTGCCTTGCCTATACGCATTTGCAGGCAGC
>JAZABE010000108.1:0-5510 GCA_036137535.1 Planctomycetota bacterium
AATCGCAAAATCATAGGCAGCCCGCGCTTCAAGACGCTCATGGGGACGAATGTTCTTGACTTTAGCATTCCAGCAAACGTCAACCGCCTTGATGCACCATTCAAAAGACTTTCGATTAGCACGGATGGGCTTCTGGTCGACCTCGACAAAAACGGGATTCGTGTGGCAGGTTGGAAAAATCCTCAACGCTACCCAGCTCGATTTTTTAATCGTGTAGTCAAAGGTCACCTGATTCAATTCACCGTCTGCTTCGATTTCTTTTTTGGCGACGGGCTCCCCGTTAACAATCAATTCAACAGGAAGCCTGCGACTGTTGTCGACCCGCGCCCGCTCGACGTGCCAATAGGGCTTTTGATGAAGTGGTTTTTGACGAATTGACTCGTCGGGTTCTGTCCCCAGGAGCGCCGCTACTGAGGCTGAAATTTTCAATGATTCATCCGTCTTCGCCGCCAGGTAACTCGCCCGGTTTCCATCTCCCGTTTGACCGACTCCAAGCCCGTTAACTTTAAAGTCGAGGATATGGCTAAGACCGTCCCCGACATAACTTCTGCCAGCCTTCAAACCTTGGACCCAGTTTTGGTAGTTTAGCTTACTGCCTTGCGGAAGCTGGACATAAACCCTCCCCAGTCCAACCCGGTCGCCGTAAATGCAGGGAAAATCCGTTTCACCACTGATCCGACAATCATAGCCACAGTTCAGCGTGTGGTACCAGATCGCCAATTCCCATACGATCGGAGTATCCACTGAAGAGATAAAATCACAAACATCATGGCAAACATCTACGATGTACTCGTTGGCACCAATCCCATCAAACTTGGGCATATTAAAATTGGGCAGCGTTTCACCGGGAACTTCTAACCCCCAACCGCTATGGGAAAACCCCACAACTCCCCCCTGCTCTTTGCCCCATTTCAAAACCGGCAAATCCCAACTGGGCCATTCCTCGATGCGAGTCGTTTTCTGGCCATCGAACAGGGTCCGCCCGAACTCAAATCGCGTGGGTGCAGGATAAACGTAGTCATCTTCCGTGAGGTTCAACAGGCAAAGGTGCCCTGCATGGGAAGAGGGAAAACCAGAAACTTCGACATCGTAACGCATCAGGTAATTGGGAACCGAAAGCCGATGCGTTTCTCCATTAAAAAATTCTTTTTGGTGATACCAGCACGGACCCCAAGATAAAACGCACCCCACGTTGAGGTCTTCTCCCAAGATGTGCCGCATCATGTCTTCAGGAGTCACGCCCTCTGTCGGTGATTCATAATGGCTACAACCTGCCGCATGCACATGATGGTCACCCGAATACCAATTGAAGTCCGCTGCCCGAATCCAACGCACCAAGCGAAAGTTTTCCTGGTGCGTCTTGGCAGACGGAACGATCATTTCTTTTTTCAGAACACGGTATTCCGGACCTCGTGAGTACGTCACATCATATTTTCCCGGTGCCAGAATAACCTGCTCCCCATTGCTGCGATAAATCTGGTCATGAAAGAAAAAATCGGGTGCAAGCCGCCGCGATTTTGCTGGATACACTCGGCCCTTCGAATCCCGGATGACAAATTGCCCGGTGGTCGGTTTCCCGTCATGATCAAAAACATTGAAGCGAACGCTGACACCTGGCTTGCAATTGAACAAAATCGCCACTGAATTTCGAAAACCGATATCCTGAGTGCCCTGTCCCACATTAAATGAAATTCCAGCTTCCCGTTGCCCTGAATCCCGAGAATAGACCTGAAGAATTCGATATTCGACCAGCAACCCGGAAAGAGTCCGTTTCATCGGCCGATCATCAAAAAAGGACAAGTCACACCAACGATCGGTGATCTCCGACTTTTTGATTGTTTGTTCGGGCTCGGGGCTACCCGTTGATCGCTTGACCAGCGGTGCGGCGTTAGCGCTGGCAACCCGGAGCGGCGCCGTCACCCCTGCCTGGTTATGGACTTTGACTAAAAAAACGGACCATCCTTGTTGAACCAGTTCCGCATTCATCTCGCCCGGGTTCACCTTAACACGACTTTCCGGGTTAATGTTCACCAAGGCCAAAACGCGGCGGTCCAAGATGTTTTGGAGCTTGGCAACTGAATCTTGGTGGTCCAAGTCCAAGGCTTTTTGCAGTTCTTCCGCTTCCGCGAGAGTGAGCGGTTCTCCCAAGAAATTCAGAGACTCGATAACTCGTTTGACCTGGGCTTTAAAAGGCTGTACCTGAACATCTTCGATGATCGGTACCTGGTCGGCCTGTGCGATCCCCCCGCTAAAGACCATGACGCTAAAGACCATGACGCTAAAGACCCTGACGACCACCGTGAATCCAATCGAACCGAAATGGCGAACGAGAGCCGCCGGGCTGCTAGCATGCATGGTAACCTCAGGGAAATGTCAAATTTGGCTGAACCGATAGTTGGCACTCACGTAACCTAAAACTTCAATCACGCGAACGCACCCAGAAATTCAAGTTTTTTTTCAGCGCCTTATTTGTTAGATTCTTACACGATTGGTGTCCCAAATCAAAGGATGAGCCTTTTGGAATACAGAAATTGCTTCTTAATTTCGAAAACTGTAGCCGGGTGCCTCATTGCGGTCAGCTTTGGCGGTTGCAGTGTTTTCCGCAATACAGCGGTCGATGAGCACGTGGCCGTGTCCCGAGAACTGACTCTTCAGGGACTCGCAGCCAGTTATGACAAGGATGAACAGCAGGCGAAAACACTCTTCAGTTCAGCCGTTCATTCCGATCCTGACAATGTCGAGGCCCGGATGCTGTTAGCCGAATCCTACCGGAACCGCAGGCAACTGCAGGCGGCGATTGAGCAACTCGAGGAATGCATTCGAATTGATTCTGAGAACGTGGAAGTTACCTGCAAACTCGGGGAATGCTATGCCGATTCGAACCAGCCAGAACATGCCTATCGACTCGCCCAACTAGCGCTGAGAAAAGACCGGCAATCGGTCTCTGGCTGGAAGCTGAAAGCCCAAACTCTGTGGCAACTCGGGCAAAAAACCCAAGCCCTTGCTGCCTATCAAAGGGCACTGAGAATTGCCCCCAACAATCAGGAGTTGCGGAAGGAGATGGTGATCCTCTACCAGGAACTCGGTAAGCCTTTAAGAGCACTGACCACCCTCGACAAGATTGCGAACGAATTTGACGACGAAGAAATTCCCGAAACAATCCTGTTGCAGCAATCGTTACTACTACAACAACTAGATCGCAATTCAGAAGCGTTGGTTCGATTGGAACTCGGGTACACCCGGGGAGACTATTCTGAAGAATTGGCCGAAGCCTATGTCACAGCCTTGGTCAGAGAAAATCACATGGACAAGGCAAAAACAGTCCTCACCTTGGCAGCCACCCGGTTCCCTCAAGGTCAAAAACTGGCTCAACTCCAAAGCCGGCTGCCGGATTTGAATTTCACCGGTTCGGATCAACCAACGGCAACGACGCTTCGATAACGTCAAACACCTTCCCAATCGGAATAATTGTCATTTCCCGTATCCCACTCAGGGGATCTCTGGTTGCCTCAAATTTGGTTTGCCCAATCTTTGAATCCTGGGCTAGGTTTCTAGTGCCAAATCCATCTGGGGAAAACTATGATTGAAAACACCATTTCATCCACCAAAACCGGTTTTGTGGATCGCCGATCCAGCGGTGGAGCGGCGCCGGGAGCAGAGCGAAGACAATTCAGCCCCAGCTACGAAGGGCTTTCCCCTGCAGCCAAAGAACTGGGAGAGGCAATCGACCAGTACAAACTGGCTCACCGTCGACGGTTTATCAATTACGAGGAACTGTTGTCCGTCCTGGATTCAATCGGTTACAGCAAGTAGCAAGCCGATTCCGCAACAAACTGGGCGTCAGCACCCTCCTTGGCCAACTCGCCCACCGGGGAATCTTACCGGGGAATCTTACCGTTCACTCGATTGTTTCAAAAAACAATCAGTCATCAGAGTCCATCACTTTGAGCTCTTGAAAAACCCGAATGACCTGGTCGGAGCCGATGATTCCGTCCAGAACAACCGGTTTTCCCCCACCTGCCGGGTAGAGGGCATAAAAAGGAATCGCCCGTGTCGGGTTGCCGAGATCTATCAGAAGCTGGTCAACCTGGTCCCCGGTCTTTTCATCACCTTTGTCAGCTCGAAGGGCAATGACCCCGTTTTCCTGGAAGTACTTGTGCGTTTTTTCGATGTTCAAGGCAACTGCCTCGTTAACTAGGCAAGTCGCTCATCCAGGTCCGGTGAAATCAATGAAGATCGGCGACCCCGAATTCTTCGATTCCACCAGTCGTTGATCCGAATACATCTTCCAGTCCAGTTCGAACTCGCGGGGTCCCAAGTAATAAAATCCCAGAAAACTACCGCCACCAATGATCGCCAGACCCAGCGTATAGGCTTTCAACTTGTCGCCAAACTCAGCCGCAATCGAAGTCCGACCAATCCACCAGCAGCCAACCCCAATGGCGAGGAGCATCGTCAACACCGACATCAACCAGGCCACCTGGTCGCCTTTCTGTGAAAACGTATTCATCAGGAAACTAACAGTCGCAATCAAGATAAAACCCATCAACTGCTTAAACGTTTCCATCCAGGCACCGGGCTTGGGCAGCAACTTGATCGCCCCCGGAAAAAACGCAACCAGAATAAAGGGAGATGCCATGCCAAGCCCCAACACGGTAAACAGCGCAAAGGCAACAATTTGTGTCTGGGTCACGGCAAAAGTCATCGCCGGAATCAGCATCGGCCCCACGCAGGGTGTTGCCAGAATCGTGGTTAAGATTCCCTTAATGTAGGCCCCGCCCAAACCTTCTTTTTCAGCCAATTGGCTGGCTGCACCTGAGCTGGCAAACCCCGGGATGGGAATCTCCCAAACCCCGATCATGCTCAACCCAAACGCAAATACGATTCCCGATGCAATAATCACACCCAGAAGGTTGTTGAGCATTTCCCCCCAACCAAAATTGAGCACAATCACCATAAATGCCAAGAACCAGAAAACCGTGATCAGGCCCAATGAAAATGAAATATTCAGCGCAAAGATCCGGCCTCGATTTTCGCCCGACTGTTCCACAAAAGACATCATTTTCAGGCCGATCACTGGTAAAACGCAGGGCATGACATTCAAAATCAAACCCGCCAAAAACGAAAGGCCACAATACCAAAGGAAGTTCGAAAGATTGAACGGTTCCTTGGCAAGTTCAGCCGCCTGCCCGGTTCCTTCCTGAGTTCGGCTGGCGATTTCAACTAATGCCTCATAGTTGCTCTCGGACGACTTGAAGATCACCTCACCCGCTGTTGGATCCGCTTCAGTGGTCACATTGACGGCAAACTGAAAGTCCGCAACCGTCGGCTTTTTGCAAATCCCCCTTTCATCGCAAGTTTGAAACCCGAGTTTTCCCTTGACAACCACCGAACCCTGTCCAGTGCCAGCGGGAACCTGAAATTCAGCGGTGAAAGACACGGTGCCTTCATGGTGAAACTGCCGCAAATCACCCAGTGTTTTTTCGGTTGGTTTTTGCGAAGCCACCACC
>JAZABE010000109.1:0-1423 GCA_036137535.1 Planctomycetota bacterium
CCCATCTACCCATCGATTCAAGCAGCAATTTGCCTGGGAGGCAAAACCCCGGCTGTCGATGCAGTCCTTTCAATCGGTGAGCACGGGGATTATCCACACGATGAATTGGGGCGACACCAATATCCAAGAAAATCGTTTTTTGACCAAATCATTGCAACCATCAACCAGGGAAACCGGGGAATCCCTATCTTCAACGACAAGCACCAGTCTTACCGGTGGGATTGGACCAAACAAATGTACGATATGGCCCAGGAAAACAATTGCCCCTTAATGGCAGGCAGTTCGGTCCCCCTGGCTCAACGAATTCCCAACCTCGAACTTCCCAACGGCTGCGAAATCGACGAAGCGCTTTCGATTCACGGTGGTGGCGTGGAATCCTATGATTTCCATGGATTAGAAGTCCTACAATCTATGGTCGAAAATCGAAAAGGGGGTGAAACAGGAATTTCCAGCCTACAGTTCCTTAACAGCCAACACTTGCAGAAAAAATTCACAACCGGAGAAATCAGCCGTGGACTATTCGAAGGTGCCATCCGCACAATTGACCCCAACAAGAAAATGAAATTTGAAGATGTCATGCCGACCGCCCATGGTATCCAGTTGCACTACAAAGATGGGCTCAAAGCATCCTGCATCAGTGTCAAACAGGCTACCGGTACTCGATGGCCATTTTCATGCCGACTGAAAGGCGAAACAAAAATCCAGGCCTGTCGATTTTTCGTAGGACCCTGGAATAATCGAAACCTATTCAAGGCCCTGTCTCACGCAATCCAGACTCATTTTCGACACCAATCGTCACCTTACTCGGTTGAAAGAACATTGCTGACTAGTGGGGTCGTGAATACGACCATGGAATCTCGTCACCAAGGTGGAAAACGGTTGAGGACACCCCATCTGGAAATTGCCTACAACGCGAAAAATTTCTCAAACATGCGGGAAATGGGAGAAACCTGGAAATACTTGAAACCCGACACCCCGCAACCCGACGGTTTTTACAACCAGTTCCAATAACTTTTCAATTTCCGCAAAAATTCCAGTTCAACAACCTGAAATTACGCTGCAGCCGGTGGAACACCTAGCAGTAAACCCATCGAGTTTGCGCATCAAAAAACCCTGTTATTTAACAGGGTCTCTTGGTTGCACTATCCGGTAAGCTTACTGGTGATAATTTGTGTTAGCACCACCATCGACATTTCCAACTTGGTGAAAATGGTTGTGATCGATGTAAATGACTTCCACGGCATCCTCGTCCTCGAGGGTATGAGGCACTGGCCAACCGAAAATTGTTTTCTCGGAGAAATAAATGGTGCACTTGTAATGGGCATGGTGGAGTTGAGCAGGCCCGATTAAAGGAATAAATCGCGGCGGATCCACATAGTCTGCAATTTTTTCCTTGATAATCTTGACATTGTTGACTTGACGT
>JAZABE010000110.1:0-3545 GCA_036137535.1 Planctomycetota bacterium
GACCGGGATACCAGTGGAGTCATGGTGGTTGCCAAAAATGACGCAGCCCACATGAATTTAGCGGCCCAGTTTGAACACCGAACGGTGGAAAAAGACTATTTTGCCCTGGTTTCACCCGGCCCTGATCGCCAGAGAGATTGGATTGAGCAACCAATCGGCGTTCACCCGTACCAACGAGAAAAAATGGCCGTTCGTCCAAATCATCCAAAGGCAAAAACGGCCAAAACCTTTTACGAAATTACAGAGCGTTACCAACGGTTTGCCTTTGCAAAAATCTCCCCCAAAACTGGCAGAACTCATCAAATCCGGGTTCATTTCCAACACATTGGATGCCCAATTCTGGCTGACAAACTCTACAGTGGCCAACATCAATTTTGCTGCGACACGCTTCTCAAATCCCCTTCGGCGTCATCAGATTCGACCGTGGCACCGGTGCTCAGCCGCCAAGCCTTACATGCTCAACGCCTCCAAGTTAAGCACCCCCGCACAGGGAAAATACTTGAAGTCAAAGCAAAGATCCCAGAAGACATCAAGAATGTCATGGATTTCATTCGGGCCAATGCCTCTTAAGGCAAGAATACTTTTGCGTTGCCTGGATCCGACACAAGTTTGCCAGCCATCCTGGGCCGAAAATCCAAGTTCTCTTGACGCCCTTGAAACCGGTCAAGATTTGCGAATCACAAAATGGTCGGCCAACTGTCCCAAGTAATACTGAGTCGTTTGCCCAATCCGTTCCATTCCCAAACGCAATGCCACTTTTTTGGATTTTTCATTCGGGGGATCCACCAAGGCATGCAATTCATCTCGGTGAAATTCGCAAAACCCGATCTCGATCAACTTTTTGCCGTACTCGGTGGCATACCCTCGCCCCCATTGCCTTCTGGCAAGATGCCAACCTATCTCTACCTGATCGGTCAACTCCCCATTGGCGTCCGGCAAGGGCTTAATCAGAGCGGTCCCGATCATCGTTCCGGTCGTTTTCAAAAAGACCGGAAAACTACCCATTCCCTGAGGAAGGGACCGGTCTCTTTCAATGATTTCGTTAATCGTTTGACGCATTTCCTCAACGTCATTGGAATGCATGCTGGGAATATACTGGGTGACCTCCGGGTCACTGTAAATCTCCAACGCCGCCTTGGCATGGTCAGGATTCCAGCATCGCCCAATCAATCGTGTCGTTTCAAAAACACTGCTATTCTTCTTTTGCATCAAACGTTCAACCCGGCCAAGTTCCCGGTACAAAATGCTGACTGGAAATTATAACCCCCGATCGGCCCATCAAGATCGAGAATTTCCCCTGCAAAAAACAATCCTTCACACAATCGACTTTCCATTGACTGAGAGCTTACTTCTTTCAACTTCACCCCACCAGCCGTTACTTCAGCCTTTTTAAACCCTCGAGTGCCTTCCACCTGTATTTCGCATCTTTTTAACGAATCAACCAAACTCAACTTTGTTTCTTTTTTGATTTCCGCCAATTTCGTCGATTCATCGATTTGCAAACGATCGATCACACTTTTAACCAGTCTCGCCGGCAATTCAGGCATTAACACCGATCTTGGGAATTTTTTGCCATTGTCTTTAGCGTTTAACCTGTTCAGCAATTCTTCCACAGTGATTTGAGGAAGTAGGTCAACAACCAGAACCAACGATTCACTTTTCCTAGTTGAAATCCGTTTACTCACGTCTAATGCCGCCGGTCCTGATAGCCCAAAATGGGTAAACAACACAGAATTACGACTCGAGCCCAAAGACAGTTTCTCAAAATTCTTCTCTGAAATTCTGTTGACACAATGGGGTTCAAAAACGCCCAACCGAACGTCCTCTATGGTCACTCCCTTTAACTCCTTGACCCACTGCTGTGAAATCACAATCGGGGTTAACGCCGGAACGGGTTCAACCAGTGTATGGCCGAATTCCAAGGCCCACTGATAACCGTCTCCTGTAGTTCCACACTCAGGGTAGGATTTTCCGCCGGTGGTCACGACTAATTTTTTGGAAGTAATCGTTTCGCTACCTAGCTGAACCTGAAAATGACCATTTTTTTTCTCGACCCGCTGCACGGGAGAACCGCATTTTAAAACAACGTTCTCAAAACTCAGTACTTTTCGCTCTAACGCATTACGAACATCAAGGGATCGATCAGAGACTGGAAAAATCTTTCCACTTGGCTCTTTTTTAGTTTGCACACCATGACTTTCAAACCAGGTCACTACGTCCTGGGGACTCAATCTTGAAAGCGCGGAATGGAGAAACCTCCCGTTGGTCCCAAAAGCCTCGACAATGCCTTTCTCATCCGTCGCCTGAGTCAGGTTACAACGAGTACCACCGGACATCAGAATTTTAACGCCAGTTTTATTATTTTTTTCCAACAACAGGACTCGGCGACTCCGCTTTGCCGCCGCCAAGGCCGCAAAAAAACCTGCCGCTCCGGCACCCACGATGGTAACGTCAAACCGCAATTCCGCCTCCCGTTGTTTGGTGTTGCCCCGCTCAACATTGACGCGGCTAACCTTATTTTGACCACCGCAAACCGTCCCATCAAGTTGGTGTGGCCGTTCGGCTTAATCTGTATAACAATCACCAGTTGAACATTACCCATAATTTATCGTATTGAAACCAAACTTCCCTGTTTTCAGCCGGGTATTGCAGACGATTTAAGATCAAACGCTCCCTTATTCGATTGCCGAAGATGTCTTTCAGTTATCCCAAAGCCATTGCAACGCAAAACAGTCCGACACTGGTTTTCACAAGCTTTCTGATGATATTCGCCGTTTATTGCACCGGGTGCCGGCAACCGTCAACTGCCGAGGTCAGCCAAACCTCAGCCAAACACGACGCTCCAGCGAAATCACATGGCATTGAAACGCCAGCAACCCATTTTTCAGTACCCAATTCTGCTCGCGTACAGGAAGAAACCAAATCTCCCGGTCACTCCAAAATACTGGGAGACGCTTCCCAAGAAGTGCAGCGATTATTTGGAAACTGGGAACAGCCTGAATTTGCTTTTTTTATCACGGGACGCCAACACGGCTATATCGAACCTTGCGGGTGCACGGGACTTGAAAATCAAAAAGGAGGGTTGCTACGGCGGCACACCTTGACCAAAGCCTTGGAAGCAACTGGTTGGGAACTAATCAAGATCGATGCAGGAAACCAAGTACGTCGATTCGGTCCTCAACCGGAAATCAAATTTTCCACCACTGCAAAAACACTCGTTGAAATTTTCAAATACGATTCAATTGGTTTTGGTCGTGACGACCTGCGTCTACCCGCGATTGAATTGGTCTCGACCATGCAAAACCTTGAAGGACTGGGAGATGACCCTACCCATCATCCATTCGTCTCAAACAACATTACGATTTTTGCCAGTTTTGCCGACGAATCTTTCGAAACCGACAAGATGATTTCAACGTACAAAACCGTCCAATCCGGGAAACAAAAAATTTGCATTACCTCGATTCTTGGAGACGAACATTTCGATGCCATTCGAAAAGACGATCTCGATTTGCGAAAACCCGATGATGGCATCGAAGCCGTTTGGC
>JAZABE010000111.1:0-1311 GCA_036137535.1 Planctomycetota bacterium
CACGGTCCCATTTCTCCGCCTGACTCTTTTCTGAGAATCTGGTCAAGGAGTTCCAGCTGCATCCAGTTGTGGTTAGCCAAGCACTCTTGCGAGGGGGTTTTCCAAGCAGTTTCCAAGGTTAACAGGTATTGTTTGGCAATCTGTTCCAGATCGGGCACTGCAACCCTGAGGGTGCCACCCGGCTTCAGCACTCGGAAACAATCGGCAATGAGTTGTTTGGAATCCGGCCGAGTCAAATGTTCCAACAGGTGGGAATGGTAAACGACATCCACGGACGCATTCGGGTACGGAATTCCTTTTGATATATCGGCTTGGGTGACCTCTGGTGATTGAGGGAGAAGATCGAGGTTGACCCAGTCAGAATGATAGCTGTTTCCGCAGCCAAGATTCAACAAGACTTTCGAATGGTCCATTACGCTGAGATGCTCTGCAATGTGGAAGGGTTCAAAACAGTTTTGATTCCAATCCGCCCTGTATAGTCGATTCGCTGCAACAGAATCTTTTGGTCGGTTTTGTAAAAATAATCATCAACGGCTTTGCGGCAGCCTTGCCAATGTCCATAGTCGTCGATTATCAACACCCCGCCCGGGACTAACCTTGGATAAAGTTGCTCAAGGCTGACCTTGGTGGATTCATACCAGTCGGTATCGAGTCTCAATAAAGCAATTTGATCGGGAAGATCGAAGGCCAGGGTTTCCTCAACCCGACCCGGGACCAAGCGGATCAGGTTATCGGGATAGCAGGTGGCCGCCATGTTTTTTTTGACTTCATCGATTCCGGAATAGCACCAAATAGACTGGGGGTCTAATTTTTCCTGCACCTCGAGTAACTTGTCAGCCGAGGTATTCGTGAAATCCCGGTCGACCTCTTGCGCGGGAGGCATGCCTTCAAAGGTGTCGTACAAATGAAGTTTTCGGTGGGTGTCCTCTTGCTGTTGAAGGCAGTGGGCGATTGCCATCATGCTTCCTCCACGCCAAACCCCGCACTCGACGATATCGCCGCCAATTTTACTGGTGGAGATGTGGTGGACGGCATTGCAGAGTGCTTCAATCCGTTCGGGTGAGGTCATCGTGTAGGGTTCAACACTTAGCACGACTTCCAAGGTTTCCTCTGAAAAGTCTGGGAACTTCGTTCTGAGTTCAGTTCCTCGATCCACTTGGGGTGGCTTTTTTTTCGGGTTGAGTAATTTTCGGATTTGCCTGAGCACCTGATTTTTCCTTGAACGGGATTCTCTTTTCTAACCGATTCCGATATTTTGATTAATACGAAATTCTGAAATGAGCCGGTTTCATCCCGAAGCTCAAAGCCACG
>JAZABE010000112.1:0-6896 GCA_036137535.1 Planctomycetota bacterium
TGTGGTCATGGTCATGGGCATGAGCGTGACTGTGTTTCGTTGGGTAAGTTGTTCCAACATGCGAATGTTCGTGGGAATTTTCGGCAGTATGGGTGTGGAAATGTTGGTGAACTGGGGTAGATAAATGTTGGTGAGCAACACCGTAAAATGGCGTTTTTATTAGCCAGTAATAAATCACAAAAGCTGATCCGGCCAAGACAGCCGCTAACACGATCGCTACGTGGGTCGTTTTTTTCACGTCAATCCCTAGTATTTCCCCTGCACGATCTCGCCACGATTGATGGACGATAAAGCCCGGTAAACCTGCAAATCAATTGCATTGGACAGGGTATGCACAGAACCATCTAAAAAAGCGAATTGCGCTAGGCCCCGGTGAGGAGCTGAAACACCTCGATCGGCTCCGGCACCACTGCCAACAACTCGGTTCGGTGCGTACTCGGTGTCAAACAGAACCATGTGACCATGGTCATCGTCTGGGGCATCGATGTCCCGGATGGCACCAAACCAGACATTTTCAAAATTTGGATGAGGCGGGATGCCGACGGGCACTCCTCGAATGTCGACTATCGGCCCATTGGTTCTTTCACCGATGGCAATCGTATTCGATGTGCCATCTCTGACCTGCCCAAACGTTGTTCGGCTATTGCGGAAGAAAGGGCCTAGGCTGTCATCGGGTGTCACGTCGAGGTTAAGATCATCACTTTCATCCGTAGGCGTATCTAAAACTCCCGATGCCGGGCCCCAGTTGGCACAGTAGCTTGCGGCAGCATACCTTTCGACGGGAGTTGTAGAGTCATCACGCGTCACATAGTTTTCATAGGACCAGGAATCTGTTGGACACAAAAAGACTGATAGGTGTTGTTCGCGAGCAATGCGATTGCTTGGATCGAACCCGGGTAGTTCCAGGTCGATCTCGCTGTACAAGTTATCTTGCTCGATAAAGGGAAGGATATACGTTCCCCAGCCATGTCCATAATGATTTGCCGTTTCAAATCCAGGCAGCGGGTAAACAGGATGATTTGGAAACTGGTTGCCCGGGATGTAGGCATAGCCGGGCGGAAATCGATCCAAGGTGCTCTCGAAATTATGCATGCCGATAATCAGTTGTCGAAGGTTGTTTTTGCAAGCAGTTCTGCGGGCAGCTTCCCTGGCGGCCTGAACGGCGGGCAGCAAAAGGGAGATGAGAATGCCGGTGATCGCAATCACAACGAGAAGTTCAATAAGGGTGAAACCCTTATTGAACTTTTTTGAGTTAGCCATAACAGATAAGTGAACAAGAGAAGTCGAATGGATGAGCCGCAACGGAGTCGCGTAGTCTGTGGTTCTATTGATTCTATTATAATACGAAGGCCTTGAGTAGCAAAAAGTTCACGACATTCGATCATTGCAAATCCTTGGTTGCACGACAAAACCGTGGTGTTTGACCTGTTGCGCGAAGCTGGATTTTAGGAGCAATTTGCCTGGATCACTCAAATCGTGGTCAATGGCTCACAAGCGAAATTCATTGAATATTTTGACTAATCGTCAATATCTAATCTACCAAAGTCATTCACTCGTTTTCCGCCTGGGCGGATTTGCTCGTTGTGTTGACTGTCCGATAAATACTAGCCATTGCAGCAAACCGAGTGACCTGCTGTAGCAGGAATAAAATCAGGGCAAACCCGGCAAATGTGGCGAGGTCGAAGTATTCCGCAAGGCCTTCCACGTGTTGTTGAGCCCTGCGTTTTTTTGGAGAACGTCATTTTGGACCGGGAGAAAGATTCTCCAGCAAGAATCTTGTGATCAGCATTCTCACATGAACTACGGTTCCCAGTCCCTCGCGGAGGCCGTGATTTCGATTCGGATAGACCATGTAGTCAAATGGTTTGCCAAGCTCAATCAGTCGGTCGACGAGTCCTTCGATAATTTGGATATGGGTGTTGGTCTCTCCCGATCCAGTAACCATTAAAAGTTTACCTTTAAGCCCCTCGGCAAAATGGATAGGAGCCGATCTTTTGTAACCTTCCGGATTCACTTCTCTGGTTTTCATATAGATTTCTTGGAACCAGGCATTGTAGAGATGGGGCTGTGGCTTGGGGACGACCGCGATGCCAACGTGATAATCGTCAGGCTTGCGAAAGAGGGCATTGAGGGTGTTTGATCCGCCACCGCTCCAGCCCCAGATTCCAACGCGCGAAAGATCGACATAAGGTCGGATGCGCCCCAGTGCTTTCAGTCCGGCTACCTGGTCCTCTGTTGAAAGCGGCCCAAGGCTGCCGGCGATGGACCGGCGCCATGCGGCCCCTTTGGGGGCAGGCGTGCCCCGGTTATCGATCGATACAACGAGGTAGCCCAGATCGGCGATGACTCTTAAAAAATGGCTCTGGCTGGCTCCCCATTCATTCAGCACGGTTTGTAAGTGAGGTTCACCATAAACATACACAAAGACAGGATACTTTTTCGTGTCGTCAAAATCTTTTGGCTTGATCATCCAGGCGTCCATGTGAACTCCATCGCCAATGTCGAGCTGCAAGAACTCGGTCGGCCGGTGCACTACCGATTTGGCTCTCGCGTGAACTCGCTTATTGGCCTCGACGACTTTGATGGTTCGGTGGCCCTCGACTTCAATGAGTTCCGTTACCGGAGGAGTGTCGAAAGTCGAAACCGTATGAAATGCCCATTTCCGATCCGGTGAAAAGTCGTAATCATGCGTGCCGGGTTGGTTCTCGGGAGTGATGCGCTCTGCTGGACTGCTGCCGTCGATTGAAACACGGTAGAGATATTTTTCGGTTGCATTATTGGGTGATGCGTAAAAGTAGTACCACCCGCCAGATTCATCGACCACCGCGCGGTCAATGAGGTCGTATTGGCCTGGGGTCACGAGTGATAATTCCTGACCCTCTCTCGAGTAGTGATAGGCTTGTCGCCATCCGTTCTTTTCGCTGATGACAATAAATGACTGTCCGCCTGCAATCCACATCAGACCAGAATTTTTAGCTTGGCTGGCCACGACCCAGGCCGGATCGGATTCGTGAAAAATCCGTTTCATTGTGCCATCGACCGAGGCGAGTAAGAACTCGCGTTTGTCACGGGACCGACTCAATCGCTCGACCAGTAATTGGTTGGAGCCTTTTGCCCAGCTAACCTGTCCCAGGTAGTAGCCTTCTTCGGGTGATTCGAGCGGCAACCAGATGAGTTTTTCTCGATTCAGGTCCACGATTCCGACGCGGAGCGCGGGAATCGCTTCGCCGACACGTGCAAAACGTTGTTCACGTAGCCTTGGATAAGATGGGTCTCCCGGCACGAGCATCGCTCGCTTTTTCACCTTACTGTAATCCGTTTGGACCACAGCAACATAGTTTTTATCCGAACTCGATTGAAGATTGCGAAACGAAATATCCTGGTGAGGTAAAGTATTGGTTAGCAAAGTCCGTTCACCGGTTCCCGTTTTTTGAATCCAGAGATTGCCGTTTTTAATGACCAGCTTTTGTTTTCCGTCGGCTGAAATGAGTCGTTCTGTCACGGTGGGTTTGCTAACGGTTGGTGCTTTTTTGCCGGGTTCACCAGTGCGGATGTCGTAATGAACCGTTTTTAATTTTTTTGAATTGGGGTCCCGCTGCCGAACCGAGTATCCCTGGCTATCTTCGAACCACATTGCTTTGAAAACTTGTGCTCGAAATTCGTTGCTTTCGTAGATTGACCGCAAACGCGTTTCGGTCGTTCCGTCACTCCAGGACGGAGGCATCTGCTGTGCAAGCAAGCTGGTTGTTGTGCAGAGCGGAGAGAAGACTCCAAGCACTATCCAAAAAAAGAGCGGTCTCATTTTTGGCAAGCCACTGTGAAAGTGGTCCGGTTGAATCTTTTGAATTGCGTTCAATGATGTTCTCGTTTGGGTAAGACAGATTGGGTGAGAGCCTGGTGGGTATCAGGGCTGCAGTTGAATAATAGAAATTTTTCCTCTTCTCGACAATCTGTCCTGCGGTTGCCGAGTCGGGTTTGTGGTTAGCTGAGCCAGTCACCCAGGCAACCTGAAATCCAGCAGAACAAAAGAAAGCCTGCAGAGATCAAGTGATCGTCTACTCGTGGTGTCAGTGAATCCTTGGGGAATAACAAGGTGAGCGTGAGAGTCGCGGCATGACCATTCGAGGCACTTGCGTCAATCGATGAACTAGTCGTTGAGTGAACTTCTCGATCAGCTACAGTGTTTTGAGATGCGCGATGCTTTGACCAATGCTCTTAATCGGATTAGGAGACTGGTCCTGCTCGACATGGCATTGTTCTACGCCAATTGCTTTGGAAATTTTGATGACTTTCGCCATGTCGATCGAACCGTTGCCCAGTTCTTTAAATGCATCATGAGGAACTTGCCCCTCATCATAGCAGACCTCGGCACCAGACTTGAGGTCTTTCAGGTGAACTTGCGACACGCGACCATCAAGTTGCTGCAAGGTTTGATATGGATCCCAACCGCCGATCTTGGCCCAAAAAACATCGAGTTCAAATTTACAGTAATTGCGATCGAATCCCGCGATCAAAAGATCGAACCCGGTTTTGCCGTCCTCCAGTTTTTTGAATTCAAAAGCGTGATTGTGGTAACACAATTGAATGTCAGCCTTTTTGCACATCTCTCCAAATTGATTAGAGCGTTCAATGTAGAGGCGGAATTGGTCTGCGGTCTGACGGTATTTCTTGCCGATGTAGCCAAAAACAAGATGTTTCAATTCCAGCTTTTTAGCATCCTCGATTAACGAACCAAGTGTCGGAACCTTTTTGTTTTTGGGGTTGCAAATGGATTGCCAATTGATGAAAGACGAGGTCATTTTCAAGCCAAGATCTTTGCAGATCGGCTGGAGCTCAAGGCCCTGGTCAACACCACCGAACTCGACCTGTTGATACCCGGCGTCTGCGACAGACTTCAGCGTTGCCTGTTTGTCTTGCTTCAATTGATCGCGAACCGTCCACAATTGAAGCCCAATGGTGTCTTTGTACTTCGAATTTTCAGGTATCGCCATGAGCGGTCGGGCCAGAGAAGCCGTTAGGCCGAGGGCACCCGCACCTACAGCTGTTTTAAGAAAGTCACGTCGTTTCATAAAAGCCTGCTCCGTTTTGGATTACGTCTCTACTTTAGTGATGGATTGAAGTGAAGCAATGGTGTCTTGCCTCAATTGGTCTCAGGATTTTTAAAGGGTCAGCAGATTTCAAAACGTTGTGAACTTCGCGGTCCTTAACCCATTCAACGTTGAAATCGGTTTTGCAAAACGGGGTCGCCGTTCTTCGAAGGGTTAATTGTCAAGGCTGTAGCGTGACAGAAAGTCCCACATGATTTGATTGGGATGAACTCCCTCAATATCATCGCTAAACCAGACATGTCCACCGGGTTTTTCGTGTTCGCTTTTGATGGTGTAAAGAACGATTGCGGTTTGGTGGTTGGGGGCAAGGTAGGATTCGGAAATTACGTTTCCACGATTGTGTGTCTTTCGCTGGCCGCTGGATCGAGGAATGCTGTGATGTTGTCGCCAGCTATCCACCAAGCTGGGCACGGATTGGTAATGTTCGTTGCCCTGATAGGGCAAGACTTCATCCTGGATTCCGTGAAAATGAATGACAGGAGTTTGGGACTTAATGTCCGGGCTAGGTTTTCCCAGCATGGTTCCAGACATGAGTCCGATCGCGGCGATGAATGTTTTTTTCGAGCAGGCGAGATCATAGGCCATCATCCCCCCGTTGGAATAACCAACGGCGTAAACCCGGCTTAAATTAATGTTGTATCTCTTTTTAATGTCAGCGATTAGTTGCTTTGTAAAGTAAACATCGTTGGTGAGAATGTTTTGAGTTCCGTTGTCACCAGGTTCCCAATACCGAGCACCTTTTTCACGGAATGCAGCTTGCGGATAAGCCACCAAGAAGTTGTTTTTGTTCGCCGTGGAGTTGAATTGCAATGTTGCCCCAATATTGTTTGCATATTCAGAAGCGCAGTCCCCGAAACCATGGAAATTAATCACTAGGGGGTGCGCTTGGTTTCGGTCATACGACTTGGGTACATGGAGTAGGTACTCCCGTTGCTGCCCCTTGTCGATAATCGCATGGTAGCCCTTCTGGCTGGAGTTTTTGCAGCCGCTTTTTTGGGCATCAGATTTCCCCCAGTTTTTCTTGGAGTCGACCCCTTCGATCAGTTTGAGATACTCAATGATTTGGGCCTTGGTGGCTTCGCCGTTTTGCATTTTCCGGCGTATCGCGGGGTCAGATTCGAGGAATTCTTTGTACCTTTGTTCCCAGTCTATTTTACTCCGTTTTTTAGCTGTCGCTTGTGGGGAGGTGGTTGATTTTAACCATTGAATAATTTCTTCTTTGGTCGTCTGCCCATTCTCTATCTTTTGTCGAACGGCTGGGTCGGATTGTAGAAGGTTTTTGTATTTTTTTTCCCAATCCGTTGCCGATTTTTCTTGGGCAATCGCCAAGAACGCAGGTGACATGAGAAAAACAAGAATACAAATGCGAACCATCATTCTTGCAATTTCCTTTAGATGTACGGGGCAGTTCTCTGACTATATCAGAATGCAATGATTTGTGCAGTTACCGATAAACCGCAGTTTCGGTGATTGGATTCCCAAGCGATTGGTTAAACGAGATTGAGTTGATTGTGTGAGTGAAATGACTTTGGCAGTGAATCACTGCAGGTTCAAGCATCGCATCGTAAGCATTCCCCACGAGACGTTGATGCAGATCCTCGATGAGCTTGAAGCCAGTAGTGTGACAACGTTTAGTCGGGTGACTGCTGTTCCTTCTGTGGCAGTCTGGCAGCGTTTTCTCCTTGGGTGTTATGAATTTCGTGCCGGTTTCACCCAGAGCGGTGCTGCTGTCTAAGGTCGTTTGGATTGAACCGATGTTCCCGGTCGTTTGGCTTGATTTAAATGGGG
>JAZABE010000113.1:0-2698 GCA_036137535.1 Planctomycetota bacterium
CCCTTGAGAAACGATATCCAGAACATCTTGCATTACGTTGAACAACTCAACCAATTGGACACAGATCAGGTCGAACCCTTGGCGCACCCGGGTGATATCGTAAATGCTTTGCGCAAAGACCTCGCCCAGCCAAGCCTCACCAGGGAAGAACTATTGAAAAACTCACCCAAAACAGACGGTGAATTTTACTTGGTTCCAGCCGTTCTCGGCGAACCCGGAAAATCTTAAACCCGAATCAGATCCCGCTCCAAACAAAATGAACTTCATTCAACAGACGGCATTTGATCTCGTTCAAGGACTAGCGAGCGGCTCCTTCTCTTCAGAAGAAGTCACGAAGGATTTCATTCAACAAATCCTACACCACGACAACCGGGTCGGGGCCTATCTTAAGTTCGATCCCACGGATCCACTCACACGGGCCAGCGAATTCGATCGGGTCAAAAAAGCTCAACCGCTGCCAGGCCCAAACCTAGGGCAGCTTTGCGGACTGCCCGTTGCCGTCAAGGACGTGATTTGCGTAAAAGACCAAACCACATCGTGTAGCTCTCGAATCCTGGAACAATTTATTGCTCCCTACGATGCTACGGTCGTCGAGCAACTGAAAAAAGCCAACGGCATTGTTCTCGGCAGAACCAACATGGATGAATTCGCCATGGGAAGTTCCACCGAAAACTCTGCCTACCAAACCACTCAAAATCCCTGGAAACTCGATTGTGTTCCCGGCGGCAGCAGTGGTGGAGCCGCAGCGTGTGTCGCCGCCAGGATGGCTCCGCTTTCGCTGGGAAGTGACACTGGCGGTTCGGTCCGGCAACCCGCCGCTTTTTGTGGTATTACCGGACTGAAACCAACCTACGGCCGAATCAGTCGGTATGGGCTGGTCGCTTTTGCCAGCAGTTTAGATCAGGTGGGGATTCTGGCCCGTGACTCCCGGGATGTCGCGTTGCTCCTGAATACCTGTGCCGGGCACGACCCCAAGGATTCGACCAGTGCCTCGGTAAAAACCCAAGATTACCTGGCAAACCTGGATCACTCGGTTCGGGAAATTAAAGTCGGCATCCCGCGGGAATATCTGGATGAAGGCTTGAACCCGGAAATCCGAAACGCTTTGGATGAAGCCAAGCAAGTACTGCGGAGCCTGGGGATCAAATTGGTTGACCTCTCACTCCCCATGACCGCCTATGGTGTCGCCACCTACTACCTCGTTGCCTCCTGTGAGGCTTCCGGAAATCTTGCCCGCTACGATGGAGCTCACTATGGCCTGCGGGCAAATTCAGGAGAAGACAGTTCAGAAAACGAGCTGCTGAGGATGTACCGCAAAACCCGCTCCGAAGGATTTGGCACTGAAGTCAAACGTCGGATCATGCTCGGGACGTATGCGCTGAGTTCCGGGTATTACGATGCGTATTATCTCAAGGCGCTCAAAACCAGACGTCTCATCCAGGAAGAACTCAAACTCGCCTTCCAGGATGTCGACTTGATCCTCGGGCCAACAACTCCGACCACCGCTTACCGGATCGGCGAAAAAAGCGCGGACCCCCTGGCGATGTACCTGGGTGACATTTACACGGTCGTAGCTAACCTGGCCGGAATCCCTGCCATTTCTTTTCCCGCCGGCATCTCATCATCCGGATTGCCGATTGGCTTGCAGCTACAAGGTCCCGCATTTTCCGAGAACCTTCTCCTGCAAGCTACGCATGCCTTTCAAACATTAACGGACTGGCACCGGAAAGATCCCGACTTCATTACGCAGGGACTTTCACCTCCGAGAGAGGGGCACCATGACTGATCCCTCGTTCCAGATGATTGTTGGGCTGGAAGTTCACGTGCAACTCCAGACCGAAAGCAAGCTTTTTTGCAGTTGCAGTACACAGTTCGGTTCAGCACCGAACACCCAAACCTGTCCCGTTTGCACCGGAATGCCAGGGACTCTTCCTGTGCTCAACCAACGGGCACTCGCATTATCAATCAAGACCGGTTTGGCCTTGAACTGTGAAATCTCACGTTTTTCCAAGTGGGATCGAAAAAACTATTTTTATCCGGACTTGCCCAAAGGGTACCAAATCAGCCAGTTTGACCTGCCGATTTGCGGCCCGGGCTACCTGGAAATTTCTGACCCGGCCAACCGGTTCGAAACGAAAAAAATCCGCTTGATTCGTGCCCACCTGGAAGAAGATGCCGGCAAAAGCGTTCACGACGAGGTCACCGGGTCCGCCGATACGAGAATCGATCTCAACCGAACCGGCACTCCCTTACTGGAAATCGTCAGCGAACCGGATATCCGGTCGCCGCATGAAGCTCGAGCTTATCTCTCCGAATTAAAATTGATGCTGGGATACCTCGGGGTTTCGGATTGCAACATGCAGGAAGGTAGTTTGCGAGTAGATGCCAACATAAATCTGCATATCGACGTCAACCAGGAAACCGTTGCCACCCCCATCGTCGAGGTCAAAAACCTCAACAGTTTTCGCTCTGTAGAAAGGGCCTTGGAATACGAGTCCCATCGACAATTGAAAAAATGGCAGCAAGACAGCAGGACTATCCAGGATGATCTGAAAACAACACGAGGTTGGAACGACGCCGAACAGAGAACAACACCACAACGCGAAAAAGAAGATTCGGCCGATTATCGTTATTTTCCAGACCCAGACCTGGTACCGATCACCATTGAAGACCACCAAATCGAAACCCTTAAGTCTGA
>JAZABE010000114.1:0-2033 GCA_036137535.1 Planctomycetota bacterium
CAGCTCAAACCAGAACGTCTTTTCGGAGACGTCGATTCAATTACTGGGCTGCAAGATCGATTTTAGTTCCCGTTCCAGCGTGGATGCGGTTACCGTGGTTGAAAGGATTCGCCCTTCTTGGTCAACCAGGATCATCGAGGGTAAGCTGACGATCCCCATTTCAGCAGCAAAGCCCTGGTTGTAGCCCCCTTCACTGTGGAACTGGGGCCAAGCAACGTTCACCTGCTGAATTGCCTTGCGTGCTGCATCCAAATCGTTATCGCAATTGACTCCCACGATCTGGAGCCCCGGATATCGTTTCTGAAGGATCGCCAGCCGGGGAAACTCGTTTTTGCAGATTTCACACCAGTCTGCCCAATAATGAACCAAGACAACACGCCCCTTGAGCGACGCAAGCTCCAGTTTTTTCCCGGTGGTTGTTCTTCCACCCAAAGTCATCCTTTCCCCAATCGAATTTAACCTGCGAATCGCCCCCTTGGCCTTGGCCGCGTACTGGGATTCCGAGAATTTGACTGAAATCATTTGGTACCATTTTTCAGCCTCCTTTGGCTGGCCATCAAATTCATCCGCCATGGCAAGCTGCATAATGGCATCGGGTACATTGTCATCCGTAGGATGTTTATCCGTAAACTCTTTAAGTTGTTTCAGCCATTCCGCCTGCGCCTCGGCAACGTTCACGTTCGTATCGGTCAACCTCACTCCAAACTCGGCGTTGATATAACGATACTCAACCAGCGCAATCGCCTCATCTGATTTTTCGTTGTCCGTGAGCAGGGTTACAAAGCTCTGCAGACTGGCCAGTCCGTCTGGATAGTCGCCATTTTGAAGAGCGTCCGTAACGGTGTCCGCAAATTGCCGCGACCAATTCAGAGAGTCTTCGACCGTTTCCGCCTGGATTGCAAGCTGGGCAATTGTCTTGGAAAGATCACCATAGATTTCTCCCTTTTCGGAACGACTCTTGGCATCAAGCAGTTTTCGGTCAAGGACCTGAAACTCTTCCAACAGCTTTTGGTACCGGAAATCCAACGGCGCAGAAGAACCGCCTGGGATCATTTTGGATTCACTGTTTCCATGCCAACTGGCAAACGTCGTTGACGATTTTGAATCAATGATTTCAGGCGCATCGATCATCCGCCAACAGTCACCCGCCTGGACCATTGTTCCCAGGATCACCTGGAGATCATTATCACCAGAACGGATCAAGGCTGCCACGTTTTCGTAAATAACAATATCTGCCTTTGCACCGTCAGTACCAGCAGCAATCAGCCCTGGCCGCAGTCCTCCAAAATGAACCCAGGAAGAGCCACGCAGTGCCTCACTTTTTGCCTTGGACAATTTGGCAAAGGCTGCCTTCGACGCCAGAATATTTTTTTTAACGAGCTTTATTTTTTCGCCACCGAGGCCAACCGTCTCCAACTCCTTGTCAGTTATCAACAAACGGTCAAACCGCGCCTGGTCCCGGTTCTTGAGGGCAGCAGCAACTTCTGAAGAGACCTCTTCTGCAGAGATCCGTTTCCAAGAATCAATCTTGCCATCTTGGTCAACATCGTTTCCCCAGCGAGTTCCTTCTGAACCCAGCCAACGATACTGGTCTGCTCGACGATCAAAATTACTATCGATGTCTCGATAGACTTCAAATCCGTCGCGGTAGTAACTCCATACATCAATATCCTTGTCGCCGTTAGTGTCCAGAAACTTGCGCAGAATCCGACCCGCAGAATCTTTAACAACCCAACCACGTAGCCCTTTTTGGGTCGGCGAAGAAACGGTGCAATTTTCGACTTCGTCCGGGTTCGGCACCGAAAACTGGACATCCCCTTTTTGCACGGGTTCCAGTTGAATTGCCTGCCTGACCGTGACCTGCGCCAGCACAGACTCAACTGCACCCAAGCACAACCCAAGCACAAGAAACAACCTAATCACAAAGCGGCTTAAGAATATAAAACAACACATGGGCTCAAAAAAAACAGGTAATTTTCGCGAATACCGCGGATTATTTACCTGATTCCACCGGATTGAGCCAGACTAATTTT
>JAZABE010000115.1:0-1578 GCA_036137535.1 Planctomycetota bacterium
AAAATCGAAATCAAGAGACTGGCTGGTGGTAAATCCGACAGGCCAAGTTCGGCTGAAGCACAGTCCAGAAAACCAGATCAGTAGAGCGATTCGTTTCCGCATTAATAAACACGAGTCTCAGTTCCAGCAGGCAGCGGTTTCAGTCTTTTGCGGCCTGGGGTCTTTAACGTGCTGAAACGGTGTTCGCCTCGAGCCCGTAAAATTCACCGAGTGAAACTTCTTTGAAGCGAGTGATGTGTTCCAGTGCATTGTCAATTCTCTGTCGGTCCTTGCGCGAAAGCTGCCAGACGACATAATGTTTTGTTTTGGCATGGATCGCGTTACCAAAGACGTTGTTTTTGGGCCGGTAAACTCGTTCCACTTCTTTGGGGATTAAACCGTGTTTTGAAATTGCTTTATTGAGTTCAAGCCGAGCAAAGGGCGGCATCTGGCGGGGATCGGTGGCACTTAACTTGGAATACCAGTTGGCGAATTCCACATAAGCCTGAAACGTTTCTTCGGTTTTGAATTTGGTGCCTTTGATGCGGTAGGTCATTTCTTCGCTAGAAAGTGTCAGTTCGCTGCTCATTTCGTCGTATTGTTCTTCAAATTTTGGATTAAACAGGAACGGTTCTTTTTGGTTCAATTTTTCGCGTGATTTCAAGAGACCAACGTATTCGTCAACCGTGTCTTGATCGAGGACGACTTTGGTCTGTTGATCGACATTCAACAATACAAATTTTCCGCCTAAGCGATCATAAACGGTTATTTTTTCCGGTCCCGTTCTCGAAAAATCATAAACTGAATTGCCAGAGAATAGAGTAATGTTTTCAAAGACCGGTTGTTTTGATTTCCCGGAATAGACCTCGGTCTCAATTCGCATATCTTGTCCTATTGTCATTTGAAAAGGCCGCGTTGCGACCAGTACACCCACAATCCCAGCAGTCATTGAAGTGTTCAAGAATGTACGGCGATTCATGTTTCTCTTTCGCAATTTCCTGTGGCAAGTCGGCGTGAAGGGTATCGATTTGCTCCTGCTGTGTCGAGTGAGATTGGCGGGTTGTTTGCTAGCAACGGACGAAGCGGTTTTGCCCGGCGGTTGGTGGACACATCGCCGCACGACACGTTCAGCAGTTCTTGGTGCCAAACGTTGGCAGGAACGCATCGAGAAGCAAACCTCAGGACAGCAACGGTTTCCTCTTTTGGGTTGCGATCCTGCTTGAATGGGTCCACGGTTCTCGCAGCGATGAGATCGTTATGGAATTCCGGTTACCCCCAGATCCCAGGGGAATCGAACTCAGGGGAATCGAACTCAGGGGAATCGAACTCAGGGAAGTCGAACCCACCCCGGGAAGCCCGAAAAATGGTTTTTACGGGTCGCTAAAAACTGGGAGTGCTTGAAATTACACTTGTTCGCGAAAAGTAAAGAAGCTTACTGCGGTCAGTCCAGCTCCACCAATAATGAACACACTATCGAGCATCATCGAATATCCCTTTAATGGGGAAACCGTGCCCATTCCTGAAAAACTCAGGATCAAATCCGATAGAAAAAGCAACAAAACAAGGATGCCACAAAACATCCCAATGATGCACAATACC
>JAZABE010000116.1:0-8271 GCA_036137535.1 Planctomycetota bacterium
ATTAACAGAGTTAAAAAAAAGCAGCTCAAAAGATGATTATATCATTCAAAAAATCCAAGCTTACTTGCTCCTGAAAAATCAAAAGTACTCCGAAGCAGACGGCCTCTGCACCAAATTACTGACCCAAGGACTGGATCATGAGTTGCTCTGCTGGCGAGGCATTGCTCTGGCAGAGCTGGGACTCTGGTTTGCTGCTCTTGGGGATTTGAGGCTTTCACAGGATCTATTCCCGGTTGATTCGACTGAAAAGCGAATCGAGCATACGACACGTCGCGCTTGTGAAACGATCTCAGAAGGAATGCAATTGGAGGGCAGCAACTTTCAGGATTTCTTCGAACGCGCAAAAATCTACACCCTTAAACACGATTTCTCACGGGCCGAACGTGACCTCAACTCGGCGGAACGTTTAAAACCAGCTTCATTAGAAATCCGAAAAACAAAGGCCGAAATTGCCTATGCCAGTGGAAAGCTCAAAGAAGCTTTAGTCGAAATCAATGACTACCTTGAATACCAGCCGGAAGACCTTGATGCGATTATTTTGAAGGCAAAGATCAAGTCCGACCGGGGACGATTGCGTACCGCTTTGGCCCTTCTTCGAAACGCCACAACCGCGAATCGGTCCAGTGAGTTATCGCACCTCAAAATTGCCTACTGCCGAGTTGCTCTCCGAGATTTCCACGGTGCAATCGGTGATTTTAACACGGTCGCTGAAATCAACCCAAACGCCTGTGGAGCGTTTTCTGGACGAGGTCTCGCCCATCTCGAGATCCGGAACTTCGATGCGGCGATTGACGATTTTGAAAAAGCGATTGAAATCGGAGGCAAAAATGCCATCTATTACTCGCAATTAGGCGAAGCCAAACTGGGAAAGGCGTCAACAAAAGAAGCGTCTAGCCATTTCAAAATGGCCATGAAAATCGAACCTAGATGCTGGCAAGCCCGCTTGGGTTATGCAAGAGTTAAGAACGAACGCGCGAAACAGGACGATGCCTTGCAGATTGCAAATCAATTACTGAAACGCCACGATCATCTGCTGGACATCCAACAGTTTATTGGCTCAGTGCATTTTGAAAAGCAAGAATTCGATTTAGCCATTGAGAGCTTCACGGCAGCAATTGAAAATTGTCGTTCCAACCACGAAACGGGCAGTTGTTACTACCAGCGGGGTACCGCAAAGCTTGAAAATAACCAAATTCTGGAAGCAGCCAAAGATTTTGACCAGTCACTGAAACTCCGACCCTTTCACGTGGGAACACTGGCCTGGCGTGGATACACCAATGGAAAACTGGGAAAGTGGTCCGAAGCCATCAATGACCTACAGTCGGCAATCGACATGAACCCAATGGCGGCAGAGCAGTACAAAAAGTTAGGTGATTTTATTGCAAAACATGCGATCCAGTATTTTGAAACCAGAATCGATAACAACCCCGCCGATACAAATGCTTTGTTCAGCCGAGGAATGGCTTACCTTTTTTTAAATGAAAACACCAAAGCCCATTTGGATTTCGAGCAAACACTTTCACTGGACCCAAAACACGGAGAAGCTCAAGTACGCCTCGGGACTTTGTACCTCAAAGAGGACCAGCCCAAAAAAGCTTACACCTTGCTCTCCTCGGCAATGAAAACCAAACCTTCATCCCAAGCTCTTATCCTTCGAGCGGAAGCAAGGTTACAGCTGGGCGTAATTCAACCGGCCCTACTGGACATTCGGGATGCTATCCGAACTTCCCAAAATAATGATCGGCTTTACGTCCGGCGGGGAGAGCTTTATGTTGCCAAAGAAAATTGGGAAAAAGCACTTCAGGATTTCACGTTGTCGATCGCACTGAATCCCGACAATTTCCAGGCGTTCCGCAACCGAGCGCGTCTCTATGTTCAACGGGGTGCCATCGTTGAAGCAATCAATGACTTTACGATGTCGCTCCACTTTTACCCCAAGCAACCTGAGCTATTTGCCGAACGGGGAAAACTCCATCTACAACTAGAACAACATGAGAAAGCAGCCAGCGATTTTGAAACAGCAATTGGCTACGGACCTTGTCTCCAATCCTATGTCGGAAGAGCCCTGGCCATGTCGCAATTGGACCGTGGCCAAGAAGCGCTGATCTGGTTGACCAAGGCGATTCACCGGTTTCCTTCAAAACAGGAATGGGCTCAGTTAGTGAAAACGAGGGCAGAAATTTTCTTATCGCTAGGCCGGTTTGAACGGGCCAGCGCCGATGCCCGGATTGCCTCAAAGCTCAACCCAGAAGCTGAATTTTCTGCCGATTGTTACTACATTCGAGCACTCTGTTCCTACCATCACAACGATACCGAACACGCCATCAAAACACTCGAAAAAGCAAACAAGCTTGATGAAAACCATAAAGGTGCTGAATTGGCTTTGGACTGGTTTGGCAAAATGGCCGATGCACCGCCTGCTCAATGGCAAAAACCGCCTACCAAGATTCGCCCAACCCGCCCCAAAGCAATTGATAATCCTCAAAAAATAGCCTTCGACCAAGCCACTCTCGACTCGGCAGTAGGCCAAGTCCAACCCCCTATGGATCTCTGGATCGTTAAGCAGGACGATCAGGAGTTTGGTCCCATTCCATTCAAAACGATCATCAATTGGGCCACCGAGGGTCGAATTACTGAGAACTCCATGGTCTTTCGAACTGATTGGGGAAAATGGCGATCTGCCACCAAAATCCTTCCTCAACTCAAATCGGCAGTTGGTTTTGCTAATGCAGACCAAGCTCCACAGCCTGAGGCCACAACCGAAAAAGAGTGAATTTCTTCAAAAAATCGAAACTGCTGAAAAACTTCTGCGGCCCGCAAGAGTTCAATTGGGGTGTATCATTGAGTAACCTTTTCGGTTCCAATGGCAATGATTGCCCGTTCAGGTCACCTTGAGTTAGTTATCTGGCGTATTTCAATTCTTATGGAAACATGATTTCATTTAGGAGTTTTTGATGTTTTTTCGAAAAGTAGGATTTTTTGCCATCGCACTGTGTGTGTGTGTTCTGGCAAATGATTTATTGGCCCAACCCGGTGGACGCGGTCGAGACAGTGGCCGAGACGGTGGCCGAGGGGGAAGAGGCGGATTTGGTGGATTTGGCAGCGCCATGGGCAACATGCAAACTCTGGGGTTGCTGGCCAACAAAGACGTTCGTGAGAAAGCAGACATTACGGATGACCAGTACAAAGACATTCAGGGCGTTCAGCAAGAAATGCAGGATAAAATCCGGGAAGCTTTTCAGGACCGTGATTTCGATGCCATCCGCGGAATCGGCGAAGACGCTCAGGCGGAAATCAAGGATATCCTGTTGGAAAAACAGTGGAAAACCGTCGAAATGATTTCCAACCAGCAAAGGTACATTCGGGGTGGACAACTTCGAATTTCGGAAGATTTCTTGGTTGAAACCCTGAAAATGAGCAAGGGCGACGCTGAGGATGCCATGGAAGCTTATGAAGAACTAACCAAAAAATTCCGAGAAAAGATGGCCAAACTGGCCCAGGAAATGATGGACGATTTTGCCAAAGAGCTTCCCGGAGACGCTCGCAAAACATTCAAGGAACTCCTGGGCGACGAAATCGTTCCCATCGAATCTCGGCAATCAGCGTGGGGTCGCGGGCGAGATAGTGGCCGAGGGGGACCAGGTGGCCAACGGGGCGGAGAACGAAGCCGACCGAAAGGCGACGATTTTTAATCCAGTTGATTAACCTTAATATCGCTATATGCCGCAGATCGATTAAATTCGGCCTGCGGCATTTTTGTTTCAATTCAGCAAATCTGTGTTCACTTTGAAGTTAAATCGCAACAAACTAGGAAATTTGAGGTTTTTATTAGGAGCCCAACTAAGATGGGGCTAGGGGAATCGTGTTTCGACTTTTGGTCAAAACTTTTCACTGAAGAACCGTGTTTGGACCGATCTGTGTGCAGTTTGCATATTAATTTTTGTTGATCATTCGTTATAAGGTGATGGCTGATGGAAGCCGGACAGTTGCTATTAAAAAGTGGACTTCTCAATAACGCACAGTTAATGTCTGTTCGTGAAAGTAATACCAATGGTTTAAGTGTCATTGACCGGGCCGTAGAACTTGGATTTGTTCGTGAAGACGAAGCTTTGAAAACCATCGGCAAGGAAGTCGGACTGGATTTTGTCGATCTTGGCAAAGAGGTCGTTGACTTGGAATTGCTCGAACAGTTTCCCCAAAAGATTATCTACCGGCAAAATCTCTTTCCCATCAAAAAAGACAACGGCTCAGTTGTCGTTGCGACGTCGGACCCGTTTGACTTATATCCCCTGGATGAAGCGGGTGAGCAAATGGGAGCCCACATCCACCCTGTTCTTGCTGAAAAGCGTGAAATCGCCAAGCTTATCAAAGAACATCTCGGTGTTGGCGGTGAGACGATTGAAGGTTTGATCGAGCAAAGATCCGATGATGGAATTGAGCTTTTAGAAGATATTGAAACTGACGGATCCGAACTTTCTGAAATGGCACAGGAAGCATCGGTCGTTCGACTCGTAAACGAAATCCTCTTAGAGGCGATTGAATCCAAGGCTAGTGATGTTCATATTGAATCCCAGGCATCGGGTATCTCAATCCGGTACCGGATTGACGGAATTCTCCATGCACAACCCGTCCCACCAGAAATCAACCAGTTCCAAGCAGCGATTATCAGCCGTTTGAAGATCATGTCGCGGCTCAATATCGCTGAAAAAAGACTGCCACAAGATGGTCGAATCAAGCTCAAGGTCAAAGGGCGAGAAATTGATGTTCGTCTCTCGGTCATCCCGATGATTCATGGCGAGGGACTGGTCATGCGTATTCTCGACAAAGGCTCCATGACTTTTGACTTGCGCCAATTGGGAATGGCCCAGAGAACTTATGATGTTTTCAAGGAGCTGATCCGACTACCTTACGGCATTCTCTTGGTTACCGGACCAACCGGCTCCGGTAAGACCACGACACTCTACAGTTCACTCCTGGAAATCAACAGTCCGGAAACAAAAATCATCACCACCGAAGATCCTGTGGAATATCAGCTGGAAGGCATCAACCAAATCCAGGTTCACCCGAAAATCGGATTAACTTTTGCTGCCTCGCTGAGGAGTATCCTTCGGCATGACCCGGACGTCGTCCTCGTCGGTGAAATTCGAGACTTTGAAACATCCGAAAATGCCATTCAGGCATCACTGACAGGACACTTGGTTTTCAGCACCTTGCACACCAATGATGCCGCCAGTGCCTACACACGGATGGCAGACATGGGCGTAGAGCCTTATCTGGTAGCCAGTACCGTTGAGGCAGTCATGGCTCAACGACTGGTCAGGCGGTTATGCCCAAGCTGCAAAAAAGAATTTGACCCCAAAAAACGAGACATGCCGTCCGATTTCCCCTGGGACGAGTACAACGATGAACCCCTATTTGATGCAAACCCGGAGGGCTGCCGCGAGTGCCGTGGTGTAGGCTACTCGGGCCGGATGGGTGTTTACGAGTTGCTTGTAACCACCGATGAAATCAGGGAACTGTCGAACGAACGGCGAAGCGCATGGGACATGAAACAAGCTGCCGTTCGAAGTGGCATGCACACATTGCGAGACGACGCCTGGCTTAAGGCCATCGGGGGTAATACATCGATGCAAGAAGTGACTCGATTGACCAAGAGTGATTCTGGAGTTGGAAAATGACCCCCTTTCCCATTAAATTAGAGTCGCTTGCAATTAAAAACCGTCACGAAATCCAATCCGCATCTCAGCCAACCCCCTGAAACAACTCACACAAAGCCTCAACCAAAACATCATTCACCGCCTAACGGCAGTCAACCTTCAGTCCTATTGAGAACCTTGAGTCAATTCAAATTGTAACCCGAGACCAAAATGCCAGATTTTGCCTACACTGCCAGAAACTTGAAAGGTGAATTGGTGAACGGAACGCTTGCGGCAAACACCGAGCGTGAAGTCATCAATATGCTGAGCGGCCAATCTCTGTTCCCTGTTAATGTTTCGGAACAGAAAGTCCGCCAGCAGGCTTTTGGAGGGCGTGTGAACGCCCAAACCATGTCCAGTTTCTATTCGCAGTTGGCTGGACTCTTACGCTCGGGAGTGCCCCTCTTACGGTCTCTGAGAATTCTTGAAGAGCAAGCGTCTAGCGTAAAGTTTCAGCAAATATTGAAAGATGTCCATTCCAAGGTTGAAGACGGTGAGTCATTTGGTGACTGCCTTGTTAGATACCCCAATATTTTCAACGACATTGCGGTCAACATGTGCCGTGCGGGTGCTGAAGGTGGATTCCTCGAAGATGCCCTTGACCGCTTAGGACAATTCACCGAAGAACAGGCGGACTTGAAAGCCCGAACGCTGGGTGCCCTGATGTATCCCATAATCTTGGTAACCATTGGTTCAGCCATCGTATCGGTCCTGATCGTGTTCTTCGTACCGAAATTCAAGCCCATGTTTGACCAGCTGTCGACCAAGGGAGAGTTGCCTTGGATGACCACTTGGCTACTCAACTTCAGTTCATCGATTCAGTCCCGGTGGTACCTTTTTGCTTTGGTCTTCATCGGAATTTTCATGGCAATTTATGCGTTGCTTCAATCAGAATCTGGAAAACGCATTTTTGATCGAATCAAGCTCGTGATGCCAATGTTCGGTGACATTTTCCGAAACTTAGCAGTTGCCCGTTTCTGTCGGGTTCTCGGAACGATGCTCAAAAATGGGGTTCCGATTTTAAAATCACTGGAAATCAGCAGTGCGGCCGCGGGAAACCGGATTCTCTCGGATGCCGTCACAGATGCTTCTGAGAACATTACCGCTGGTGCTTCCCTGGCAAAGCCACTTGCAACCAGTGGACATTTTCCAAGGACCGTGGTGGAGATGATTTCCGTCGCGGAAGAATCCAATACCCTGGATACGGTTTTGGTCGATATCTCGGACAACCTGGAAAAAAGAACTACCCGGAAACTGGACCTGATGGTTCGCATGCTGGAACCATTGATGCTGGTCGTTCTCGGGGGAATCGTCCTTTTTGTCGTGATTGCCTTGCTGCTCCCGGTCATGAAAATGAGCAGCATGATGCGGGCATAATTTCACACCAAAACCAATTTTTTTCGAAACTTTTGACTAAAACGACCGCTAAATAACACTAGCCGAATAAAACAACCCACCTTTTAAGATTTGAGGAGTATGAAATGAATAAAAGAAGTAGAGCCAAACGAAAGAACAAGGGTTTCACCCTCCTAGAAGTTCTTCTCGTCATGGCAATTTTGATTATCCTGATGTCGCTGGTTGGCGCAGGATATTTCACCTACTTTGCAAACAGCCAAGAAGATGCCTGCCGACTTCAAATGCGAAACATTGAGCAAGCGGTCAAGGGATATTACATGAAGGTCGGTCAACGACCAAACAATCTCCAGGACCTCGTTCAGGCCCCTAGCGGTATGAACGTCCAGAAATGGAAAGGCCCTTATCTAGAAGGCGGTCAAATTCCCAAGGATCCTTGGGGCAACGAGTTCAAATTATCCTATGGAGGCGATGCGACCAACTCGAGAACCTTGGTCGTGGTTTTGAAAAGCCTCGGTGCTGACGGACAGGAAGGTGGAGTCGACGATATCACCAACCAATTAAACGACCCGAATAACCAGTAGAGAATGCTGAGGCAAGTAGCTGTGAGTCGCAATGGCGTAACACTCCTCGAAATTTTATTGGTTGTTGCGGTGATCGCTATTTTATCAGCTCTCGCATTCCCACTTTGGAGTGTAATGCTCCAAAGTGAAACGGTGAGCCGGGGTGCTGACATCCTGCGAGCCGAACTCGGATCGACTCGTGTCAATGCCATCCGGGAAGGCGAGGAATATGTTTTTTGCTATGTTCCGGATACGGGGCAATTCTGGAATGAACCCCTATCTGCCTCGACAAATTTTGTGGCAGAAATTTCGGGCGATGCTCCCGGAGACAAGGTTGCTTTGCCTCCCAGCAACTACCTTCCTCAGGGCGTTGTTTTTGCAGCGGGTGAATCCCAGGAATCAGTCAGGAGCCTACAAGCCGAAGAAGAAGACGGAACCGCTTCCAATTGCAATCGAATCATTTTTTACCCCGACGGCACTGCCCAAACATCAGGCATCATCATTAAAAACGAATATGGCGACGCAATTCAGGTTACTTTAAGAGGAATCACAGGCGGAACGTCTTCTTCCGGTTGGCTTGATATCGAATGACCCGGATGCCTAAGCCAAACCGTTTATCCCACAAGGATCGACAGATGCGACACTCAAAGAAACAGCAT
>JAZABE010000117.1:0-2381 GCA_036137535.1 Planctomycetota bacterium
CTGTTCTTTATTTTCAATTGGAACTGCATTGAAATGCTAGGTGAAGACCTTTCATTTTCAATCCGGCTTCCGAAACAACTTTCCAACGAAAAAATCACTGGCCGACTTTTTGTATTTTCCTCTCAACGCGGTGAACCTCGTTTAGGGCCAAACTGGTTTCAACCCGAACCCTTTTTTGGAAAAGATATTTCAAATTGGAAACCGGGATCTGCAGTGGTTCTCGACGACAACGCGGATTGCTTCCCGGTACCGATCTCTAAGTTGCCACAGGGTAAATATCGCTTTCAAGCACTCTTGGACCATGATTTTTACTCTCCCTCGCCCGGGAATGGAGTCGGAAATTTCTACAGCGAAATCAAAGATGTTGAAATCAAAGGAACAAACCAGACAATCTCGTTTGACCTGGTCAATGTCATTCAGGAAAAACCCATTCCGGAAACCAAATTCGTCAAGATTGTCAAACTGGATAGCCGGCTGCTCGGCAATTTTCACAAGAGATCCGTATTCGAAAAAGCGGTCGTCGTTTTACCAGCCGGCTACCATAAGAATGCCGAGCGGCGATATCCGGTGTTTTATGAAATTTCCGGGTTTGGCGCAACGCTTCACCAACTGGCCAGTCGTTATTCCAGACGACAGCCAACCGAAGAAAAAAAACAATTTGATTACATCCATGTTCTGCTGACCGGTGAATGCAAATGGGGGCACCATGTTTACGCGAATAGCGCAACCAATGGACCCAGAGGCGATGCACTGGTTAAAGAAATGATCCCTTTGATTGACTCCAGATTCAGAACCGTTCCCGAAATGGCCGCTCGGTATGTGGGTGGCCACAGCAGTGGAGGTTGGTCATCAATTTGGCTCCAGGTGAATTACCCCGATACGTTTGGAGGACTCTGGAGTACCGCTCCAGATCCAGTTGACTTTCGGGATTACCAGCAGACCAATTTGTATTCAAACTCTCCTGAAAGTATTTATTACTTTAAGAACCAGAACAGAAAACCTCTCGCGCGACGTGGGCGTCAAGTCATGATTTGGTATCCAGACTTCGCAAAGATGGATGACACTCTTGGTCGTGGCGGCCAGCTTCGTTCGTTTGAAGCCGTCTTTTCCCCGTTGGACCATGACGGAAAACCGGCAAAGATGTGGAACCGCTTGACCGGAATTGTTGATCCTGAAGTGGTCAAAGCCTGGAAACAGTATGACCTCCAGTTGATCCTAAAAAACAACTGGAAGTCCCTCGCTCCAAAACTTAAAGGAAAAATGCACATTCTGATGGGAACGGAAGATACATTTTATCTTGAAGGCGCAACCCAGTTGCTCAGCCAATCGTTAAAAAAACTGGGCAGTGATGCTGAGATTTCCATCATCCCCGGAAATCACAGCTCTATTATGACACCTTCCTATTTCGCCACACGCAGAAAACAAATGAAAGACATCTATCAGGCCAACTTTAATTCAGAAGGAATCCGGAAACGATAGGCATCACTCTAGGCATCAAGCGACCGATTCTTCAAGGGTTTCAGATTCAGATTAAGCTCGAAAACATCCCGGTCTGCCGGACTTACTCCACCCACAGAAACAACAATTGGGAGCAGTAAAAATATAGACGACCAATCAGGACGCATCCCGCATGAATTCATAGTTCTCAACGGTCAGGTCATCATATAATTGCAAGTATTTCCGGGTCTGTTTTTTTAATTCAAATTCTCTCAAGATCAAATCTCGGCCATTCAGCCCAAATTCTGTCTGCAAATCGCTGCGTTGTGCAAGCCAAACAATTTGCTTGGCAAGACTCGCCGCATCGTCAACTTTAGCAAGTAAACCTGTTGTACCCTGTTGGACAAATTCCGAAATTCCACCCGTGTCAAAGCCAACAACCGGAGTGCCACAGGCAAGCGATTCCAAGCCTGTCTGCGGCTGATTGTCCTCAAGTGACGGAAGCAAAAACAGGTCAGCTGCAGAGTAGACCAACCGTTTTTCTTCAACTGTCTTTAGAAAACCAAGATTTCTTATTTCCATCTTTTGGCTGAGTGACTTGAATCTGGAATCCTGAAAATTACCGCCGCCAAAAACCAAGCAACGATAACGATCCGGATCGGGAACCTGATGAAGCGCTTTGATTAATGGGCCAATGCCTTTCCGGGGAACATTCAAATCTGCAGCCCCAAAAACCAATGTAATTCGGTCATCCAAACAACCAAGCTCTCGTTTGGCAGCCACCTTCTTTAACGGGAAATACCGCTCGGCGTCCAGGCCATAGTGGATCGTCTCAAACCGAGTCTGCGGCGGGAAAACGGGGCTCGCCTTGGCCAGTTCCATCAGCCATTGACCAGGAGCCACGACTGTCAGGTTTGTTTTCGCCAAGGCTCGTTTTTTGTTTT
>JAZABE010000118.1:0-1612 GCA_036137535.1 Planctomycetota bacterium
ATCGGTATCGACGGCAAGCTTGAATGGCAGGCAGTTTGGCACACTGCGTTGCAGGTCGCCTATGGTTTAAGGGAGGCTTTTAATCATTCGATTATTCATCGAAATTTATTACCGTCGAATCTGTTAAGGCGGAAAGAAGACAAGATGGTGCTGATCGGTGACCTGATGCTGGCCAAAGCGTTGGAAGGGGAACACTCACGAAACATTACCAAGCCAGGCCAACTTGTTGGTGAACTCCCTTACATGGCCCCGGAATGTCTGGATACTAACCTGGAAATCGACACGCGATCGGACATTTATTCTTTGGGTGCAACCTTGTATGCCTTACTCACAGGACGACCCCCGGCAGAAGGGGAATCCACTAGTGCCATTGTCAAAAAGGTGAGAGGAGAAGAGCCGGAAAGGCCGAGCGTTGCGCAAATTGGCATCCATGAGATGTTTGAGGATTTAGTGATGGAGATGTTAAGTAAGGATCCGGGGGCCAGACCGGGTACCCCGGATCAGCTGATCCAACGATTAGTTCGCATCGCCAACTATGCAAATATCCGCTATTAGCAAGCACCTGTGTTGGGCTCGACTGAGACCCCACAAATTGCACACGCTGGGCACTGATTTCTTAACCAAAGATATCGAGGACGGGTTTACCGTGTCCATCCCTGGTCGCATAAAACGGCCGCTTTTCAACTTCGAACGCAGTTTGAGGGCTGATCCCCATCGCCGTGAAGATGGTGGCGTGGAGATCCATGACTGAGACAGGGTTTTCTACAGCTAGAAGTGGTCGTTGGTCCGCTGTTTTACCATAAAGAAAACCCTGCCTGGTACCACCGCCAAACATCGCGACACTGGTACCTCCGGTAAAGTGCCGATGAAGGCCGTAATGCTTCGGTTCCTCCAGTGTCTTACTTGGCGCCCGAGACTGGTCCCGTGCCGTTGATCCGGGAACCCCTTCAATCATCATGTCGCGACTAAACTCACTGGCGATCACAACCAGAGTGCGATCTAACAGGCCCCGGGATTCCAGGTCGAGAATGAGCTGAGCAATGGGGCGATCAATTTCCGATTTTACCCGTGCCACCGTGGAGTGTCCGTTTTCGTGGGTATCCCAGTGGATAAATGGAATGTATTCCGTGGTGACTTCGACAAACCGGGCGCCCTCTTCCACCAGTCGCCGGGCCAGGAGGCAACCCCGACCAAACCGCCCGGTATCGTAACGCTCGAAGGACTCTTTCGGTTCCCGGGTCAGATCAAACGCCTGTTTTTCCTTGGACTGCAACAGGAGATGAGCGGCGTCGAGGGAACGCAACATCGATTCCTGCTGGAAGTCACTCATCCGGTCACGGTTTGGGTTTTGATCGATTAATTTTCGATAATGTCGATAGCGATTGGCAAATCGGCCTGGCGCCATCCCCTTGGGAGGTTGGACAGAACGCACAGCGTCCTGAGGGAAAGGCAGGTTCATCGGCCCAAACTCCGACCCAAAGAATCCAGCGGTCGTGAAAGCCTTGAGCTCTTCTTTCTCCCCGACCCCTTCCAGACGCTGGCCGATATTGATAAATGGTGGAATGACCGGGTTTTTAGGGCCGAGCACTTTGGCCATCCAGGCACCGATATG
>JAZABE010000119.1:0-1900 GCA_036137535.1 Planctomycetota bacterium
GGGATTTCACCGGCAACGGGGCAAGCAAGATTGACCTTTGGATTTCCAGAAATGAATGATGGTTTTGAGTTGTTGCCGGTGTTGATCGGCTTGTTTGCAATTAACCAAATGTTCCAGGAAGTGGGGCAGAGCCAGCCCGAATCCAAGGCAGAGGTTCCAACAAAAGGTATCCGAATTTCTTTGCGGGATGTGGCCGGTCATGGAATGAATATGTTCCGATCATCAGTGATTGGGACTTGGATCGGAATGTTGCCGGGAATTGGTGCAAACATTGGATCAATCACTTCTTATTCGGTTGCCAAGTCCTGCTCAAATCAACCGGATAAATTTGGGCAGGGGAGTGAAGAGGGAATTGTTGCCGCCGAGGCTGCCAATAATGCGACGATTGGCGGCGGATTAATTCCGCTGGTTGCCATGGGGTTACCGGGATCCGTGGTTGAGGCCGTTTTGCTGGGCGCGTTGGTTTTGCATGGTTTCCAACCGGGCCCTCGGCTATTCGATCAAAGTCCCCAGTTGGTTTATTCGATTGTTTTTTCCTGCTTGGCGGCGACGATGGCGATGGGAGTTTTGATGAGTTGCAGCATGCGGTGGCTGGCACGATTGGCGAAGATTCCCCGAGGTTTGTTATTTCCGTTAATTGTTGTTTTTTGCGTGGTGGGAGCCTACGCAATCTCAAACCGATGGTTTGACGTTTGGATCATGCTGGGCTTCGGCGCTGCAGGTTATGCTTTGGAAATAAGAAATATTCCTTTGGCTCCCTTGGTAATTGGTTTTGTTTTGGGCCCGATTGCCGAGGAAAATCTCGCCGCGGGTTTGATGAGCACCAACGGTAATCCTTGGCCCATCGTGACGGAACCCAAGTCGTTAATCTTTATTGCAATTGCAATCTTGCTTTTGTTGATTCCTGTCTTAAAGCAATGGAATAAAGGTCGATGGGATTCGTCCAAAGGGAAATCATGATCAGGATTTTTATATTCGTATTGGCAGGTGTGCTCGTCATTTGCCGGTGTAGTTTTGAAAATGGAGCGGAAAGGACAGAAAACTTTCCTAACCAGCCGATACGAATTGTGGTGCCTTACCTTCCTGGCGGTGGGACCGATACCTTTGCTCGTTTAATTCAGAAATCACTTAACCAGAATAATGTCTATGGAGTCCCGGTCGTCATTGAGAACCGGGATGGTGGATCGGCCACGATCGGGAGTCGGTTTGTGAAACAGACCAAACCGGATGGTTATCGAATTCTCTGTCACCACGAAGGCATTATTGCCACCCAGTTGGCCGGTGTGGTTCCCTATGGGCCGGAAGCTTTCCAGCCGATTGCCCAGACCGCGAGTATTGTGCTGGTGATGGTGGTCCGGGAAGACTCTCCCTATCGGTCTTTGCCCGACCTGTTAACCGCTGCTCAGAATCAACCGAACCAAATTCGCATGGGAGCCAATCAGGGATCACCGGCCTATTTTCTCTGTCAACAGATGTTAAGGGAGTACCCGGGGGCCGATTTGAACTTTGTGTCTGCAAGTGGTTCCCGACGGATTACCTATATTCTGGGAGGAAAAATCGAGGCGGGGATTTTTTCTCTAGCGGAATATCTTTCCTTTCGGAAAAAGGACAATGGTGCAGCGGCCGACAATATCGTGGCCATTGCCAATTTTGGGGAAACTCGCGACAAAGCGATTCCTCAGGTAAGCACGTCAATGGAGCAAGGTTTGACCACGTCTGCCGAAAATGCTTACTATTTTTGGGCACCTCGAGAGACCCCAGTCGAAACTATTTCGATATTGGCCGATGGGCTGGAAAAGACTCTGCAAGACCCGGAGGTGTTGGTCTCACTTGAAAGACTGGCCCTGCAACCAACGTTTCGGAAAGGTCGAGCCTTGGAATCACATTTAAGGCAAAGAAT
>JAZABE010000120.1:0-1351 GCA_036137535.1 Planctomycetota bacterium
GGAAACCTTTCCTCTTTGGATCGACTACTGCAGGAACTTTACGGTGAAGAGCACGAAAACCTTTTGCCCAAATTCATTCCTAAAACAATTCCCTACCCTGGGCCTCCCAAGCATTCGACAAGCGGTCTGCAAAAAAGGAACACGAATCTCGACTTTCTTGGCCGATTTAACCAGGAAGACATTCGGGCCATTCTAGGCGGCATTGCAAAATACAATCGGGGCCGTTACGAGGTCGATGAGGTTGCAGGTCAGTCTTTATTAAACCGGAGTGGTCTGCCGGTCTGGGCACCTTATCGTGACGCTGACCGGGTTGAATTTGACAGGATTATTCAGCAATGTGAACAGGACTGGTTCCTGGAAGGCGTGATTGACTATCGCATCCGGAACCGCATTGTGACGATGAAATTGTTTTACGATACGTGGGACATGAACAAATTATACCGGCACATTCAAGCCGGTGATTTTTCACCCCCACCAGATGTGGTGCTCCAACAATCCGAAATGGCGGTCATCACGATGGCCATTCGCAAGCACCGCAAAGCTGGAGATCGATACCGCCAGATTGTCGACAAATGCTTGGATGACTGGAAGGCCACCTATGCATCTCAGCGACTGTCCAAAGGAATCGCCAACGCAGAACGGGTTGAGGCCTTGGTGGTTGAACTCTACGTGCAGGTTTTTGAGCGACGTCCCAGCGAGGCTGAAGTTAAAAAAAATGCCAAACAGTTTCAGCTTTATCTGTCTCGACTCGACTCACAGAAAGCCGTAGAAAAATTGATTGAATCACTCATTCTAAGTACCGAATTCGCTTATCGGCACGAATTCGGTCAGGGGGCATCGGATCACGAGGGTCGACGAATGCTGTCACCTCGGGATGCCAGCTACGCGTTGGCCTACGCATTGACCGACTCCAGTCCAGATGAACAGTTGCTTAATGCCGTGGACGGAGGGCGTCTGGAGACTCGCGGGGATTATGAAAGAGAAATCCGTCGGATGCTTGAAAGGCGGGACCAATGGTGCATTATTGATGAAGGGGTTCAGGCTGCGAATCTCAATGCAAGTGTGACCAACCAGCCTATTCGTAAACTGCGGTTTTTCCGAGAGTTCTTCGGATATCCAAAAGCTCAGGATGTTTTCAAGGATGATTCTCGTTTTGGTGCTGGTCGGCACCAACAGGCAGTTAGTCGGTTAATAGACGAGGCAGACCTGTTAGTCGAGCATATCCTTGAAGAAGATAAACAGGTTTTTGAAAAATTGCTGACGACAGAGAAATTCTTTGTCTATCATTCGGGTGACAATCGAGCGATGTAGGCTGGATCGGATCAGCTCAAATCCGTCTACGACTATTTTA
>JAZABE010000121.1:0-4082 GCA_036137535.1 Planctomycetota bacterium
TTTCAGCGTAGAGATAGGAATCGACGTAACCGGGGATCCCCGCCGATGCGGACGTTTTCAAAAGTCCCGGCGAGACTGCGTTGAATCGAACATTGGAAAACCGGCTGAAGCTCTTGGTCAAAAAAGCCAAAGAGGAATCCAATGCCGCTTTGACCGGCGCCATAAATCCATAATTTTCACTGGCCATCCGGGTCGTGGAAATCGAAATCGTAACCACCGAGGCATCATCGTTAAGCAAATCCTTGAAAGCATTTGCCAAGGCAATGAACGAGTAACAGGACACATCGACTGTCCGCAAAAACTGTTTTTTCCCGGTTTCGTGAAACGGCTTCATTCCCCCCTCATAGTCGGCGAAAGCGATCGAATGAACTAAACCGTCAATTTTGCCAACTTCGCTGGCAATCTCTGAACAAACGGTTTCTATTTGGTCTTCAAATTCAACATCACAAACATAAAGACTCTTACCGGCCAACAGTTTCTCCAGGCTTTCTTTCCGTTCGGCAGAACGGACCACGTAGACCACTTTCGCTCCTGCTTCTTCCAGTGTTTGCCCCACATGGTAAGCCACACTTTTTCTGTTGGCGACGCCGAACACGACAATCGTCTTATCCTGCAATCGTAAAAAATCCACGTTCGCTCCGATCACTGGTTTAATAATGAATTCCGGTTGGTTCCAACAACACCCGGTCTACGCCCTGGGGGCAATCGTACAGGCGAAGGTAAATCTCACCGCTAGTTTCCCGTTACAGGTTACCTTGGCAGAACAATAATAGGCACTGGAAACAATATCCTCGATCTTGACTTCTGATTCAATCGACTCACCCGGACGAACCATTTGCTTGAACCTGACATCACTGAGACGAGTCAGAACCGGCACCCCCTCGGATTCCCTGGTTAACTCCGACAATAAGACCGCCCCCGCTTGCACGGCACATTCACAGAGTATCACTCCAGGGGTAATGGCAAAATCCGGGTAATGCCCCTGAAAAAAAAATTCATCGGCAGCAAACGTTTTCCGACAAACGATCCGGTTCTCGTCCTGTTCAATGATCTCATCGACCAGAAGCATCGGTTTTCGGTGAGGAATGGCATCCTGTATTTGCTGTAAAGTCATCAATCGCTTTTCGTGAATTAATTTGAACTGGGTTTCAAGTGACGAATCAGGTATTCCCATCGAAGGTTAAAATAGGTGCTCCCGATTCCATGCTTAAAGTTGGGGTAGATTTGCATGTCAAAGCGTTTATCGGCACGGTGCAAGGCCTCGACAAGTTGCCACGTATTGGCCGGGTGGACGTTGTCGTCAATCAACCCATGCACCAACAGCAACTTACCTTCGAGCTGGCTTGCGTATTGCATGCAGGAACCAGATTGATAACCCGTTTTATTTTCCTGGGGGGTCTTCATGTAACGTTCAGTGTAAATCGTATCGTAGTTTTCCCATTTGCTAACCGGTGCTCCAGCAACGGCGACGTGAAATTGTTTAGGAAATTTCAGTATGGCCAAAGCCGAAAGGTAGCCACCATAGGAATGTCCATAAATCCCAACCCGAGATCCATCGATGTAATCTCTCTTGGCTAATTCCCGAACTCCATCGACTTGGTCCTGCAGATCTGGCCCCCCTAATTGCAAGTAGTTCGCACTTTCAAACTTTTTTCCTCGTTCAACCGTGCCACGATTAGCAATCTTGGCGATGCAAAACCCAAACTCACAATACGGGTTCACTGGCCTAAACTGATTCCTTAACCCCCTTGAATTGGGTCCACCGTAAACATCGATCAATAATGGGTATTTTTTTGAAGGATCAAAATTGGAGGGTTTATGTAGAGTTCCATAAATCTTTGTTTTTCCGTCTGCGGCAACAAAATGAAACAGCTCGGCGGTTAAATGCAGCTTCAATTTTTCATTAATCTTGCCGACATCCAAACGAGCAATTTCTTGACCAGACATCGAATAAAGCACAGTTGCTGGAGGCGTTTTCAGATCCTCACAGGTTGCAATCAACCAACGGTGATCCGGTGAAATGGTGGTGGAGGTGTGGTTCAATGGACTTGTGGTAATCTTTGAGTTCTGCGAGCCATCCAATCGAACTCGGTGCAACTGCTGATTATACGGGTTACCCGCGCTGAAGGCCGAGTAATACAACCACCCCGCTTTTTCATCCAGCAACACAATTCGGTGAACCGGAAAGCCACGCGCCCGGGTTAACTCCGTGATCAACTTTCCGGACAAGTCCCTCAGTTCATAGTTTTTCCAGCCATTTTTTTCCGTTTCCCAAATAAACCGGCTTTGATCGGCCAAGAATCTCATTTCAGGTGAATTATTTTGCCAGGTGTCCTGTTTTTCAGTAACCACCAACCGACTGTTTCCAGTTGCAGGATTAACCGCAAAAACATCCAGCACATTTTGATGCCGATTCGTGCGATTGATCAGCAACTCTTTGCCCCCCGGTGTCCAGCGAATGTTGTACAGATACTGAGTGTCTTCTCCCTTTATGAAAACACGAACCGTCTTCTGAGTGGCCAATTCGTAAACGAGGATGGAAACTTTCGGATTGGGGTCTCCCGCCTTGGGGTAGCGAACGGTTTGAAGTCGCGTGTAATTTTTTGTATTGTCCAGCGTCAGATGATAATCCCGCATGTGACTTTCACTGACTTCATAAAACGCCAGGTACTTGTCATCCGGCGACCACCACATCGCGGATTGCTGGTCCAATTCTTCACCGTACACCCAGCAACAAGTTCCGTAACGCAGTTTTTCGTTGCCATCAAGTGTGACCTGCACTTCCTCGGCCGTCGCTTTTTTGCGCAGGGTAACATTGTAGTTTTTATAGATTGCGGTCCACTGCCCGGTCACCGACGGTTCCACTTGACGTTGTTCTGCCCGAGGGACCAATGTCCGAGATGCTTGCACAGCAGTTTTAGGCGGCTGATACCGCTCAAATTCTACCTCCGGAATAAAACGTTTTTCCTCAAGAGAAAAAAACCGTGTTCCCATGGATCCTTTGAAAGAAAATTTCGTGAAATCTTTGGACCACTGAATTTTTTGGATTCGGCCCCCTCGAGAAACTTGGAACCGAGCTTGGTTCGCTTTAACATACCGGCCATAACCTGGAGCTGACTTTAATTTCTGCGCAACCGCTGGTTTCTGAGGAATCCAGCAACACAAACCCATCACCACAAATATCCATCGCGACATTAATTTATTTCCTTGGTCTTTCTTTCTAGTTCATGACTAAAAGCAAACGGGGGCAGTCCTGCAATCGCTTCACGGAAAACTCCGCACCTCACGACAAAGGAAACCTCAAACCATCGTAAGCCATTTCAATACCTGGGGGGCTTTGTTCGTTAACCGTTTGGTAGTCCAGCCTGCAAGAGCAATGAGTCAAGTACGTCTTTTTTGCCCCAATTCGTTCGGCAACCTCAATTGCATTCTTCAGGCTTAAATGGGTGGGATGAGGATCATAACGTAACGCATCGAGGATTAGAACATCTAGGTCAGCAAGACAGTCTATCGACTCATCTGGAATAAAATTGGTATCCGTGCAATATCCAATATTACCAATCCGGAACCCAAGCACTTGGAACCGGGGTCCATGTTGAAGCCGCAAAGGTAACACTTCCGCTCCCAGAACCTGGAACGACTCAAGGGGGCGGATTTCGTGGAATTCGATGGAGGGAATCGCACCAGGATGAGTCTGTTCAACCGTTTCAAAAGCATAGGAAAACGCTGCACGAAGTGTCGTCTGCACGCCGGTCTCGCAGTACACCGGGACACCTTGTCCAAGATAAAACTGGAAAACGCGTAAATCGTCCATCCCCATAATGTGGTCCGCGTGCGCATGGGTGTAGGCAACGCTGTCGACCATCCCGACCCCCTCGCGCAGTAACTGGGCCCGCATATCAGGAGACGTATCGATCAGGAGATTGCCTTCGGGCAGCCCAACGATCACCGAGCAGCGAGTTCTCTTGTTGCGAGGGTGATCACTCCGACACACTGAACACCCACAGCCCAAGGCTGGCACACCAACACTGGTGCCGGTCCCCAGCACCACCAGCTGGCCGGAAATATCATTTGTAAATGGT
>JAZABE010000122.1:0-1107 GCA_036137535.1 Planctomycetota bacterium
AAACGCCCCAGTTTAACGGCGGCACCATTCCATCTCGCATTCGCATTCCAAGGCGGGACGCTTATGCTTGCCCAAACTTCGCCATCCTGACTCGGTACCAAGGTCATCTTATTATTCATTTTCCCCACTTGGACATAGCCGGCTTTCATGTAGCCACCGTCCGCTGTTTGACGCAACAGAAATACACGCCCGTCATCGATCGGAAAAATGGTTTCCCGGTTGCTGTTGATCATCATGTCCCGTCCCGACACAAGCGATGGCAACTCGAATTTTTCCTCCTTTAGCTTCACAGGATCCCACACCCTCAAAATTCGATCGACACCAATAGCGGCAACGCAGTGTCCGTTTCCAATAAAACTCAACTGCGAGGTGGCGTCAACGCCCTGAATGACCCAGGGAGGATCACGAACGTTCCGCAAGTCGACTAGATGAAGTGTTGATGCCTTTCGCAAACAGAGCCAACGCTCATCCACACTGACCAAAGCCTCGTCTGCTTTGATCGAAAACTCCCTTTTGATTTCCTTATTGTGTCCTCTGGTTAGATAAACCCTCGTATTGTTTTTTTTGCTGTTTAAAACGAGAACAGATCCCTGCAGTGTAAAACCAGAGACATCTCGCTCTCGACTTTGCTGACCTGCACCTTCCCACGCATCCCAATTCCCCCTCGCTGGCGCAGAGGGGACACTCGAGTACATACAAAATCCCGATAATTTGTCCAGCACCGCCACCCCCTTTCCGTTGTCAACGATCTGCACGTTTGGCGTGCCCATTGCGGGTGGTTGGAAATTCCGTCTCCAATAAACGTCAATCGCAACATCGCCAAGCCTCCAGTAGGATATTGCACCCGATTCATCCAGCGATACGAGCAGATTGCCTTTGGTGTTGCTGTAAAGCGACTCAATTGATTTCCCGAAGGACCAGAGCACGTTGCCCTGTTGAGACGAATCTTCCACACGCTGATAGTCACTCAAATTTGGCGGTACTTCTGAGCCCGCATCCCAAAAACGGATTTCACTTCCAAATGCTACCGCAAGGTTCAGTTGATTACCGAGCCAGCTAAATGCTCCCACTTTGGAACTGTCTTTTGAAAAGTAACCGCAAGCAATC
>JAZABE010000123.1:0-2694 GCA_036137535.1 Planctomycetota bacterium
TTGAAAGCTAACAAGCTGCATTGCAATGCTGGATCACCCGATATGATTTCTCAGCTCGGGGAAATTCAGCCCCAAGCCGACCTGACACTACGAATCAATCCCGGTTTTGGACATGGCCATAGCCAGAAAACAAATACCGGTGGCGACAGCTCGAAACACGGGATTTGGCATGAACAGATCGATGAATGCATTGAACGGGCCCGAGCGGCATCGGTCACCATCAGCGGGTTACACATGCACATTGGATCGGGAACTGATTTCGAACACCTGGCGCAAGTCTGCAATGCCCTCCAGAGGACTGCTCTCAAGGTGGGTCCAACCCTCAAGACCATTTCTGCGGGAGGCGGATTGCCAACACCTTACAAGGCATCAGATCAAATGATCGATCTCGATCAGTATTTTGAACTGTGGGATGCGGTGCGCAATCAACTCGCTGCCGAGTTTGGGCATCCGATCTCGCTTGAAATCGAGCCGGGCCGATACCTGTCCGCCGAATCGGGCTACCTGATCACAGAGATTCGCGCTATCAAAACCATGGGAGAAAAACTCTACTATCTGGTTGATGCTGGGTTCAACAACCTAGCCCGACCCATTATGTACGGTGCCTATCATCCTATCTCCGTTGCAACTCAAAACGATCCGGTCCAAGCAATTGTGGGGGGCCCGCTTTGTGAATCGGGTGATATTTTCACACAGGAAGAGGGCGGATTTGTCAGCCAACGAAAACTGCCCGCCGCCAATGTTGGCGATTATTTGATTATCGAGTGTGCCGGAGCCTACGGTTTTGTCATGTCGTCGAATTACAACTCCAAGCCCTTTGCGGCAGAGGTGCTGCTGCACAATAACCAAGCGCACCTGATCCGGGAACGGCAATCCAACGAGGACCTGACTCGGGGTGAACACATCCCCGTTTGGTAAGATCGCTTACTGGACTCCGGCAGCAACCGGTGAGCCACCCCGGTTTTGCCATCTCTGGCGTTGTCATGGAAGCAACTGATGAAAACCTATTTGCGTTTAAAGCTTTTAACAAATTCCATGAAACTCTTAGCATTTTTTTCAATGGTTTTTTTCGGCCCATACAGCTTGGCAAAATAGTCCGGACCGTCTTCCATGACAATGATTGCACCCATCATCCGATAATCCTTCCGCATCGTCGCCGGAGCAAAAGGGCCCCTTTGATCCTTGAAAACTCCAGAGATGTCAACGATATGGACTTCTAATGCACCAATTTTTTCTTTCTTGACCGATGATTTTTCGGTTTTGGAAAACTGCCCCTGCCATCGTTCAACATTGGCTTTGACCCCCCCTCCAGAAGCCATCACCGTCAATCGTCCATCCGCCGCATCGTCACCTTGCTTGGGAATGGCAAACTCTGCCTCAATAATATTGACCCGGGGAGTTTTCTGCTTCCAAGCCTTGCTGCCGGTCATTGAGTATTTACCCCCCGACAAAGAAATGACCTGGCCATCGTCCGCCGAAGCTGCCGCAGAAAAAACAAGGGCCACAGTGAAAATAAATGCAATAGATCTCATGGGTATATCCTTTGGATTGATCGGACTTTAATGGCTGTTAGCGCTTTACAAAATAATTAAATTCTTTGAACCCTGATTATGGATTTCCAGGAGCTCTAACGAAAGGGCAGCAGATTCCTTTTTGCCCTGTTCACGGTTGCTCCCGCTAAAAGGGTTGACATAAACCAACACCGCCGCGAGGGCAATGCTCACGATCACCAACACCACAATGAGCAAAATCCCAATCGTCTGAGCCCGCTGGCGAGCCCGTTGATGATTGGTCTTTCGAGACCTCAACTGGCCAGGGTGGGCTGCGACTGCAGGTTCTTGAGTCACTGGCTTTTCGGGAACTGGATTTTCGGGCACTGGATTTTCGGGCACTCCGAATTCTGTAGCAAAAACCTCTCCCGCATTTCGCCATTCTTCCCAGCCTTCCCGCCAAACAAAACTGTCTCGACCGACACGGCCTTCGTTTAGCCATGTTTGCATCACATCAGCTTCTGCTGGACCGAATTGGCCCCCTGAACTGGGGCGGACAAACCATTTGGCTTGAGGGTCTTCTTGAAGAATTTCAGAGCTCCCCGCCGAAGCCGTTGGCGGGGAGGCGGAAATCGGCTGAACGGATTGATCACCTCCTGGCAATGCGAAAGCAGACTTCGATTGACTTGGTTTTGTTGTCGCTGGTGAAGGCGTCGCCGGCTCACTGGACGAGGCAACAGTGTTCTCGCCTGAGGCCCCGGGCGGCTTTGCACTGCTCTTTAGGCTGGAATCCTGAGGAATACTGATCTTTGCCTGGCACTGAGGGCACCGGCCCTTCTTGCCTGCTAATTCCACCTTAATGTTGAGTTTTTTTCCGCATGCCTCGCAGAAAAACCGGATGCCCATACCTGTAATGACTCTCGTTCAAATAGTCTCGCTAATTCTATCGCTGCGTCATTTTTATTATAACCAACAGCTAGAAACCAGGGTAGCTTCTGACCAACCCCAGTGCTGTCCTCCCCATACTTTTTTCACCTCAACTTGCCCTTTGGTCGAATCAAAAGGTCTCCACAAAGTGAACCAAGCCCCCCCCAAAACCAATGACAACGAAGAGTCCATCCCAGAAATTGCCATTATCGGCGAACTGACGGATTGTGAAAAAGAGGTGAGCCAAGCACTTTTGGAGATCCCGACTGGAGGCGAT
>JAZABE010000124.1:0-4334 GCA_036137535.1 Planctomycetota bacterium
CCTCCTGGGCTGCCGTGGCGGCGTAGAGCCAGGGTTTTGGATTGCCGGGCTCCCAGGCTGCCCATTCACGGGCCCTGAGCTCAAGAGTCGCCCATTGGCCCTTGTTCTTAGCTTCTTCACATTCCCGGGAAAGCCTTTCCTTTTTTCCGGAATCATACAACCAGTAGCCTCCCATTAGGGCGAGGACTCCAACCAAGAACGCTAGGTAGATCACAATCCGTCGATAAGATTTTTCATTCTCGGTCAACTGGTCCACCACCGCAGACGCTGTCTGCTCCATGGCAACATTTTCGACGGTTTTTGTGTTTATTATTTGTCCCACGTCTCAACAACACACTTTTCGAATGCCAAAAAAAAAGATCGTCTTGGTTTTACGCAAAGACGATCTTTAAAGTCTAGATTAGATTGAAAATCTACTGGTTCTCATGAACATTAACCGCAAACCCATCGTTTCGAACCGCAAAAGCGTATCGAGTGATGTGAGCAATGTTCTCAGAGTAGAAGTTCACTGAACCATCGCAAAGTACAGCTTGTGCACCTGCTGGGTGATTTGAACTCCACTCGTGACATCGACGATCGTTCCATTGATCCCAAGCTGGGTTCAAGTCGTTCATAGGGTTACGCATAACATTGGTTGCACCTAAAGGACACATCCAAGCAGCGTCATCCGTTTCGTTCTTGTCCAACCGGGTGGTTGAATTTCGGTAGCCACGCCAGTGCATGTCTTCAAAAGCTAGAACCGTGTTGGATGTACCGTCGAGAACGGCAGCCATCTTAACGGAACCCCAGTATCGGAAAATTCCGTTGCAACGCTGGTAGTCACCGTACCATTCACCATTGACCCAAGGCGTACCAGTACCCAAGCCACCACCTTTTACGAAACAGTTGGGAAATTCCGGAGGACCTTCAAAATCTGGCACAGCACCGCAGTCTTTCCAACCGCCCCACCAGTGACCCATGTTACCTACGTAGTCGGTATGAGCCGCTTTGCCAGTTCCGCCCCATCGATAACCATGAACCTGGTTTCGCTCAAGGACAGCATCATAGCCTGAAGAAGGGCAAACCAAACCAGGAATAGCTTCTTGACGCAAGCTACGATTCGTGGTTCCGTCTCCATTGATGTCTTGATTGTTGAAGTTACCGAGTTCAGTATTGAATTCGAACTTGTCATAGAGGTTATTTTGCTCCATGTAAGGTAACGCCATAACAATCCATGAAAACTGATTCCATCGCCATCCACCGGCATTACCTTGGCCGCCGCGACCGGGGTAGCCAGGAATCGAACGTGGGTGTCCTGCACCAGCATCATTGTGGCCACAGTTTGCGTTCCATGGAAATCTTTTCTGCGTGTCATGATAATTCTGACACGCCAAACCTAGCTGCTTCAAGTTATTAGCACACTGGGTACGACGAGCTGCTTCCCTGGCGGCTTGAACAGCCGGAAGCAGTAATGCGATCAAGATACCGATGATCGCGATAACGACGAGAAGTTCTACGAGTGTAAAACCTTTCGCCTTAAAACTGCGTGCAGTCATGAGAGGAACTCCTAAAGGTAAAAAAATCTTATAAAAAAGATTAGAAAATGTATTTAATTAATTTCAATTTTCAGGTCAGAAGTTGGCCCGGTAATTTCCACTTCTTTATCCGAGGTTTCTTTTTTCCGGTATTTGGCCGGCACTTTTCCACCACCACCTGCGGTGGGATCAATTGTGGCATTGGTATTGCTTGAATCTTGCGCGTTGTCTTCGGACTGTTCCATGTAAGAATCATCTTGACCAGGAATGGCAACCAGTACCACTTTGTACTTGCCAATCATGGCCCCCGGAGTACCTGTTTGACCTGTAATCAGTTCAAAGTAACCCGTGTCATCGGTGTTACCGCTGGCAGGCTGCAGCCCTTCTCCAATCGGAGCAAGTGTAATTTGGACACCCGCTGCAGGAGTCCCACCAATTGTTAAATTCCCCGAAACCTTGACGGTACTCGGTCCTCCGGTTGCGCCACCGCCACATCCTGAGACCAAAACAGAAAACACAATAAGTGGCAGTAATAATGTCGCTATCTTATTCATTCGTCGAAACAAATCCTTCCAATTAACCACTAGAACTAGTGACAAAAAAAACGGCTATATATCGCCCCCGATTATCAGTCAAGTAAAAACCATAGTCAAGCAAAGAACCCGGCATTTACGGTGCCTTAGAGCTCTCAAGGATCACACACATCACCGACAGGTAAATCCTAAGGAACATTTGCCCACCCTAAGGTTTTCCGGATCCACCTTGATAGCCTCCTGGTTTTTCAATGCATCTGGAGGTTTTTTTAAAAAACAAGGCATTTTCCTGCCCAAAAGTGAACCCAAAAACCGCCAGCGTGACGCTCAACGGATCAATTATTCAACAACTGAGGCGGCGAAACCGCCCTTCAACATCCTTTTCCGACCAAGGGTCGCGACAAAAAACAATTCAGTTTTCTAAAGAAAAAATTGGTCTCTCGGCCATATCGTCGCCCACTCGAGTTGGGCCCACCCCGAAACTCGTCACAGTTGTATTGAAAGGGACCGCGGTTTTCCTGGATCGCGGTTGAAAAACCCTAATGGAGAACAACCTCCTTCAATGCCAATCTGGTCTGGACACCTCTACGACTGCGTTTCCCCTGACAGTTCGCGGAGAAATGTTTACAGTTAAACCGGGTTCACCAAAGCCATCCCCCAGACTCGAAAATTGACCCTGCCAACGACGGGCCTGTTCTTGCTCAAAATTCAAATGCCCATCCAACCAATTATGGAATCTAACACCAATGTCCAGCGGTTACTTCATTATTTGAAATCTTGGGTCATTTCAGGAATGGACGCATCGCTCTCGACTGTTCGTGCAATCGGCGAATACACCGACAGCCCTTGTGACTGGATACAGGACCACGCAGATTCCAAAACCGATATTGTCTTTCTTCAAACACCCTTGGTTGGAAAACCGCCGTTTTTAGATCTTGGCCACCAACTGGAACAGATCCACCGTGATGCGAATTCTCGAGGAAATCAATGTGAATTGATCCTCGAATCTCCCACCATTCAAACCAAGAAAAAACTGGTTCAGTTTGGCGCCGTTCTTCGACACTCATTTACTGCTCTAGCCTGCCAATCCAAGAGTGCACCGCGAAACAATCTAGAGTTCATTCCTGTCGGAACATCAGAAACAGCCCAAGCCATTGCTATCCAGAACACAGTTTCAATACTTCATCCCACAGTCGAATCTCGTATTCAAAATGGCATCTCGAACCAGATTTTGCATCGATCCATGAATGCACAATGCAAGCAATTCTTTGTTAAGAACTCAGAATCTGTGTTTGCAACCGTCACCATTCACTTCGAATTCCCGAGGCAATTATCGCCTCTTGCTGGAATCCACGACCTATTTGTCAGCACAAATTCCCGCAAGCAAGGTTACGGAAAACAGATTCTCAGAACTGCCATCGGCTCTATCCACGAACAGACCGGTTGCAGGACAACGTGCATCGTCTTTGCCAACAACAATGTCATCCCGTTTTACGCTGAGCAAGGCTTCAAACCTGTGAGCCATTTTCAACGATGGCTATTGAAGTTCCAAACCTGAAAAGAACTGGGTAGTACAACGCCCCGGGATTAACTCTGTCCAACGTGCTCAGAATTCTGGTGTTGCGATGAAGGCTTTTGAGTAAGTTTTTCCGCGATATCTTTGATGTCCTGCTGAACCTGATTGAACGCGTTGTTGGCTAATTTCTTCGCTTGTTCACAGCCAACCAGGAGCAAGCAAAATCCTGCCAATGGACCAAACGAGTCCTCGAACGGTTAAAGACAAAAGGGTTGGCCGCCGCGATCAGGAACTTCGAGACAGAAACCATGGACTGGCTCTAAACAAGACAGGCGTGACGGGGATAGCGGCTGGGGAGTGGAATCGTGAAAAAAATCTCGTTCGAATAGACCTTGATCCCACCTCCATTAATATACGACCGGCGTCCATTTGAGGGAATTTTTTTATCCGGATTGTTTGCTTGGCTTCTGAGCCCGATTGTTCATCGCCCGTTGAGTATCCGATAGAATGATAGCCGTTTTTGCCGTCCCGCTGAAAGAATTTTACATGTTCCCTGCGCCTCCTGCTCTTGTCGAAATCCCACTCCTTTTCCATTCGGTTGAATTGGGCAGTCCGTTTACCAAGTGCCAAATCTGTTCAGAATCACTATTCGACAGTGAGCAACCCTATCTGATCGAAAAGGTATTTCGCGGAACAGAAGCTATTATCGAAATCGCTACCTGCCTGCCGTGTTCAATCCAGGTCCAAGGAAATCTGAGCAACGATTCAGCC
>JAZABE010000125.1:0-4264 GCA_036137535.1 Planctomycetota bacterium
TTTCGAATTCAAAAAAAAAATCAGACACAACGTTGGTCGGGCAAAACTGCACACGGCGAGCAAGTTCGGATCAAACCGAGTAAACCATCTTCAGCAGGATAATCGCGGTTGTGGCAACCGTGAGGCTCAAAGGTAACCCACACCTGACATAGTCAATGGGTCGATACCCTCCGGGTCCCATCACCATGAGATTCGTCTGATAACCAATGGGCGTCACAAATGCAAGCGATGCTGCCAAGGCAATTGCCATGATGAAGGGACGGGGGTTACTGCCAGAGGCCATCGCAATGGAAATTGCGATGGGGATCATGATCGCGGCAACAGCATTATTGGAGACCATCTCGGTCAACAACATGGTGAGTACGTACACAACAATCAACAGAAGAAACGGGCTGGTCACGATTCCCGTCATCGAGTCGGCCAATAATTGCGCCGCGCCACTTGAACGCATGGCTTCGCCGATACCGAGTGCACAGGCAATCGTTAACAACAACTGAACATCAACCGAATTGCGTACGTCCGAAAACCTCATGCACTTGGTAAACGTCATCGCCAAAACTGCTATGAACGCAACGACCGGTGGATTTGCCCAAGTACTCCCACCACCCAAGAGACTTCCGATTGCCAACCAAGTCACGGTCATTAGCAAGAGAAAACCGGCGACCGGTGCCTTGTGATGCTGTCTTGGCTCCGAACCTTCAACTGCACTAACCAGGAAAAAGTCACGGCTGTTTCGGTACATGTCTACGAATTGGTTTCTTGTCTGCAGCAAAAGCGTGTCACCGGATTGAAGCTCAATATCGCCAATTTTATTGGGTAATCGAGCGCCATTGCGGTGGACCGCCACGACCGCAGCTGAATACAGTTTACGAAAATTGGCTTCCCTGACCGTTTGTCCAATCAACCGCGACGAACGCGAGAGAACAACCTCTGTTAGGTGCCGCTGCATGCGTTTGTTCGGGTGCAGTTCATAGGCCATGTCAGCAGCAGGGATGAGCCCGGGAATTTTTTCCAGATCAACGATCGTCTCAACGACCCCGGTAAAAATGAGTCGGTCATTAGCTCGAATGGTTTCCAGAGGTCCAACGGGTGTGATAATTTCGTCACCCCGATCGATTTCAATCAAAAAGAGACCGGGTAAATGTCGCAGTCCAGCCGATTCAACCGTTTGATCGATTAAACGACAATTTTCAGTGACGAGCATTTCAACCAGGTATTCACGGCGGTGATCTCCCAACTTACGAATCAGCTCTTCCCGGTTAGGAAGCAGCTTTGAACCAACCAGGATCAAAAACAATGAACCCACAATGGCGCAGGGAAGCCCCACTTTTCCGATTTCAAACAAGTGCATCGGCTTGACCTGTTCTGCGGACGCTTCCAGCCTTGCAATTTCACTCTGAATGCTTGCGGGATCGACCGGTGATGACTTTAATTCTTGCCGGAGCTCCCCGATCTTTGATTGCTCTATGGCGTATCGCTGGTTTAATTGCGCCTGAACGACCAGAGTCGTGCTGGTCCCAATCAACGTGCAGACTCCCCCAAGTATTGCAAAGTAACTGACCGGAATCAGTACTTTTGAAGGCGAAATCTTTCTTTGCCGACACCAATCCAAAACCATGGGCACACTCATCGCCACCAAGGCGGTGTTTAACAGGAATGCCGATGAAACCACAAGAGAAGCACAAAGTCGGGCAAGCCCTTTTTGATCAGAATGCGCAGACCCCAACAGCTTCTCACCCAGCCAGTCAATCACGCCACATTGGCGTAGTCCGGACGCGATGGCCAAGAGGGCACCGATCGTCAACACCGCCGGATTGGAAAAGCCTGAAAATGCCTGTGCCGGCGAAATAACACCTGACATGGTTACCACGATTAAACCGGTCAAGAACAACACATCCAGCGGCGTTCCTCGACGGCACAACAATGTCAGAAAAATGACAATGGTGGTAGCCAGTGCGATCCAAGGGTGAAATTCTGGAGGAAACAAAAGGGCCTGCCTTAGGAATGGGTGCCGGTTGCGTCAGTTGGTAACCATCACGGAGGGTTGAGGGATTCTAGTGGATGCATTGTCCCGCCAACAATAGCAGACAAATCAAGGGTAGCCCCTATATTCTGTCGGCAAAAACAAAAGATGCACAATCGGAACAACTAAAACAAGCGATTTACCTTTCCGGAATTATCTGTCCAGTTTATTTGACATCAGTTCGATAAAATTTCTCCTGTTCGAACTGAATTCCCCAAAATGAAAACTCAACCTCTCCGATACCCCTTATCAGAGCTCTTTCCTCGCCACAACTGAAGCTCGTTAGCGCCGCAAATGAACACTTTCTGGTAATGAACTTTCATTCCAGAACTTCTAATTTCATTGAACTGCTTATTTTTCATTGAACTGCTTACTGCGATTCTCTGAAAATTTTCCCCAGTAAATTTTAAAGTCGCGTCGGCCCCGCATTCCATCACACGGATCATTCCACGGAGTACCAATCAAAATGAAGCTCTTTCGGTTTTTGACGACTTTGCTCATCATTCAACTGTTCACCATCGGAACCCAAGTTTCAACGCAAGACATTACTCACTTTGAAATTCGAAAATCGAGCCCTTCTATTCCTTTCCTTCCCAGTAACCAGTGCCGGCAATTTGTCGATGTATTTTCTCCGAGTCAACGTTGCGGATTCTCAGCAGGCCTAGAAAACGAATCTGGGATGGGGCAACTCTACACCGAAGATTTGAAAACCCGAAACCAAATTGACCTTTCCCCGAGTTCGCTCCAGAGCCGAAAACCGACCGATTTTCAGCACTGGGGAATATTTCACAGCTTCGGAACTGCAAAGCCAGCTCATCCGCCAGTGGCAAAACCAAACATGAACCGTTGGCAACACTATGAAATTTCAACTGGACAAACTTTCAAAAAAACAACGGTTTCCTTCTTTGGAGCAACCACCTCCCTCGAGAACGCAATCAATGAGCTGATCGTTGAACCAGTTTGGATCTCAAACCAGCTCCCCGACATCGATTCAGGATCTCCAGCCAAAACCAAGCTGTTGCAACCTCCCAATCTTGGTGTCATTCACGGTTCTTATTATTGGAGCCGGGCAAAATCTTGGCTGGCCGAACTTTATTTGCATCGAATCCTGGCCAAAACCATGGAGGTCGCTACCGATCAATGGGCCGGCCTCGAGTGCCGGCTGTGGGGCACGCCAGCAGAACACCTCACTCATCAGATTCGAAGATCCGTCCAGAACGCAAAATCCCAAATCGATCACGAAACCGAGCTCACCAAAATTCAGCAAAATCTGGTAGCTCTCAATGGGATTGCGGGAGTCACGAAAATGATGGGGCAATCACTGATTGGTATTTCCGAGTCGATCGCCAGAATCAGTAGTAAAAAAGTGGAAGTGGACCGTGTCAGAGGACTCGATCTCTTTGAACAATGATCAAAATGGGCGTTAAATCGCAAAAACGGTCAAAATCGAGAGAACCATCCCTGTTTAGGTGTCTAATTCACCCCCAAATTAAATTATGCGATCCGACTGACCCTTAAAAACTACCCAAACTGCCTTATTTGGTGGTTCAATCCGGTTTTTTGGTTTTTTTATTGGCGGTTAGTTTTGGCGCGAAATAGAATATTCACTATGAATCCATGTGTTTTGACGATAATGTATTAAAGGGCAAGGCAGATGCACCTGCTTGGAACACAGGAGCGAAATCTGCTTACAAATTGGAGTTTTTAGACTATGTCCCAACGAAACTGGTTGACTTCGGTCACAGTCCGTTTGTCCGCTGCGCTTCTCATTTTAGCCGGAGCATCTGCTTCGTTTGCAACGGACCCAGAACCAAGTTCTGAAGCAGCTCGCCTTGCGACTTATAAAAACGGGAGCGAGACTTCGTTTGCTCTGAGCCTCCGGCCCAAAGTAAAGCCGGATCTCTCGACCGCGAATGATCTACTGATCTTGTTCGATACGTCGGCGAGTCAATCGGGACTTTACCGTAAAGATGCACTCACGGCATTAAATCGATTTCTGGCACAACTCAACCCAAAAGACCAAGTCAAATTGGTCGCAGTAGATGTCAATTCGACCGACCTGCACCGTGAATTTGTAGCACCGCAAAATGCGCAAATTGCGGCGGGATTGAAAAAACTGGGTCAACGAGTACCGCTCGGATCAACCGACATGCTCATCGCGATGAAAAAGGCCTTGGACTCGTTCACGAATCTTCAATCCAACAGTCCTCGCCATGTGATTTACATCGGCGATGGAATGAG
>JAZABE010000126.1:0-15311 GCA_036137535.1 Planctomycetota bacterium
CTTCGCCGGGAAGACGGTGGATTTGCAAAGTCACCAGAGGGATTTGCCAGCAGTACTTACCATACTTTCCTGGTTGTGCTTTGCCTTGAGCTCTTGGAATCTCCGATCCAAGATCCACAGGGGATTATTGGTTTTTTGAAATCTCGTCGCGACGATGCTGAAGGTGGTTTTCGGGAAATCAAGGCCAGTAAACGGGCGGGTACGAATCCGACGGCTGCCGCCATTGGCACGTTGAAAATATTAGGGGGGCTCGATGACCAATCGACGGAAGGGACAATTGATCTAATTGCTGAAATGCAATCTGACGAAGGTGGAATCTGTGCAAATTCAAGGATCCCTTTGGCCGATTTGCTATCCACATTTACCGGGCTGTTAACTTTGATGGACTTGAATGCCGCCGACGAAATTGATTTAAATCATGTTCAGCAGTTCGCGGAAAGTCTAGAATTGAAAGCTGGTGGTGGGTTCCAGGCCATTTCACTAGATCCCGCGCATGATGTTGAATACACGTTTTATGGAATTGGTACGTGGGCGCTTCTGGCAACGTTGATTGAACCCTAAATTCTTGAAAGAGTTCAAATGCAGATTCCAACATTGATCAACCGTGGCCGAATTGGATTCAACATGACGCCGATGATTGATGTTGTTTTTCTGTTGATTATTTTTTTCCTGGTAGCGAGTCATCTATCGGACCAAGAGACACAGGTTGAAATCGATTTGCCGGATGCGACCAGCGGGTTGCCTCAAGAGGATTTAGCCAACCGAGTGACGGTCAATCTACCGGAAGAAGGTGAAATCCTGGTGTCCGGCCGGGTGTTATCCGTCGACGAGTTGTTGGAACAGATTGTCCGGATTCGGTCTTCAGTTGGCGAGGACCTGGAAATTAGAATTCGGGGAAACCGCAAAGTCACCTATGAGACTGTTGGGGCGGTTCTCAAAGCGTGTGCGGATGCCGGTGTCTGGAATGTCACGTTTGCAGTTTATGGGAAAAGTTGACCCATGAAGAAAACCTCAAGCTACCGTGATCGGGACCGGGAATTGGAAATCAAGATGACGCCGATGATCGATGTTGTTTTCCTGTTGCTTGTGTTTTTTGTTTGGACCGCCAGCTTTCATGTTGTCGAGGATTCGCTGCCGGCAACACTCAGATCAGAGCTTGGAACAACAACCACGGATCTGAAAGATCCACTGCCGGAAATTGAAATTGATGAAATTGTCATCCGGATTTTTTGGGAAAGCACGCCCAGTTGGACATTCAATAATTTGCCGGTTGATAACCTGGGCGAACTTGCAAATCGGTTGAATATCATTTCGGGAATTACAAAAGAGGTTCCTGTTATCATTCACCCAGAGAAAAATGTTCCCTTCGGAGAGATTATTAATGTTTTTGATCTCTCTCAGGTTGCAGGATTCGAAAAGGTCCAGTTTGCGACTGCGGCAGGAGGCAGTCCATGAATTATTTGGTTCATCGGAGGTCGCGGATTGGTCGGTGCCTGACTGTCCAGGTCCTTTTCACCCTGTCGTTTTTTGCAATACCGGTGGCTTCTCAGGATGACGACTTAGCTCGGATTAAAGGATTGCGTCAACGACGGCTTTTTGATCTTTGCCTTGAGCAGGTGGAACTTGCCAAGCTCAACTTGACGGAGAAGGATTTCCATAAAAAGGTCGTACTCGAAATTGAACGGTTGAAAACGCAAGCAGCCAAAGCCTTTGAAGAGGAATCTCAGGTGCGGTTGGATTCAGTGCAGAGCTTGCTCCGTAGTGCCAGCGATTTTGTTTTTGAAAATTCCAAAAATCCCAACATCGTTCTCATCGAAGTCCAAAAGGAAATGACAAAAATCCGTTTTGGGGAACTGTTGAGAAAGGAAATTGAAGCCGGCGCAGTTGCAGGAGAGAGGGAACAGACCGCGTTCCAGATGTTGCGCGATGCGGATCGACAGTTTGAAGTCATTGACAAAAAACTTGGCGAGTTGATACCCGGCCGTGAAAAGAAAACTGGGGATGATTTGTTGTCTCAGCTGCAACTGATTTCACTGCAGAACCAGGTGCGATACCAGAAAATCAAATCGATGATCAACCGGGCTTTGCTTTATGGGTCGTCGGATCCGGAAAATAAAATTGCAGTCTTGAGTACATCAAAAACCAACTTGGAGAAACTGATTCCGCTAATCGAAACCGTTGATGCTGCATGGTGGGAGGCCCGTTTGGACTTGTTGTTCTGCCTCAGGGTTCTCGGCGAATACCGCGGTGCCGATTTGCAATTCAAATCCTACCCGGTTGAAGATGCAAAACCATTAGTCAAACTTGCCTTCAAAGCGGAGCGGCTCCGACTGGCAATTGCACAGAACCAGGTGAAGCAGGCGGAATTGTTGATTTCCTCCGGCCGTCAAGTTGCCGGTAGTGTTTCTCCCGATTTTGATTTTGCTATTTTGGAATACTGTCTCTACAAGCTCAGTACGGTGGATCAAGCAGGACAAGCGGGGCTCCGAAAATCTGCGATCAAGATGGTTGATTCCATCGGAGACCTGCATGGAACCTACTGGGGACGACGTGCGAACTTGGCATTGATCTCGGCTGTCAAAGCAACCGGCTCAGGCGGCTCGGCAACATTCATTCGCGTAGCCCAAGAGTATTACCGCAAAAAGAATTATGAACAATCGATTCTGGAATTTGAAAAAGCGGCAAAAGAAGAGTTGAACCGAAATCTTGAACTAGAACTCTGGTTTCAGGCAATTGCGATCCATCGCAGTTTGAATCAGCATGCTGTGGTTTTGAAAAAAGCGATTTCGGTATCGAGGCAGTTTAAGGACACGGAAAGATCGGCGGTCATTCATTTGATTGGAATTTTGAGTGCTGCCCAAATGGTTCGTGAAAATCGATATAAAGCCCAGGACTACGTGGGACTTCTGGATTTTCATCTCCGGCAATGGCCGGGGCATCCAACCGTCGGTAAAGTGGCACAGTTTCGTGGTGAATATGATTTTCAGATTGGCAATTTTACCGAAGCAGCTTTGCAGTTCCAGCGGAGTATTTTGGCGTTGTTCAACGGGCCGATGGCAAGAGACCCGAACTTACTCAATCGCTCTTGTTCCCGTTTGTCAGCTTGTTTTGAACGTTTGGCCGTAGCAGAACCCACCCGAGCGAAAAAGTTCTCGGAATCGTTTCAAGGCAAGGTTTTTTTTGAGTTGACGAGTAAGTCATTCGATCAAGTGGAATCTTGGTTAAATTGTTGGAGTTCGTATGGACTTGAGATTGACTCAACGGCCCGCTTGAACGCGATGACTCAGCTGAAAAAGGTTTCCACTCCCAGTTTCCACTCCCAGGAATTGATGATCCGGCTCGCAGCAGCGACGGGGAACCCGGTCTTGGTGGCACAGCTGGTGGAGAACTGGAATGCCGTGATTCCCTTGAATGGAAACAATCCAGAGGGATCTAATTTACTGATCGGGTTGGAACGTGATTGGAGACGTCATGAAAAAAAATCAGCAGTGGCGATTGCCACTGCGGTAACCCGAGTGCGATGTCCGGATCCACTTAAAGTCAGGTTTGCGGCGTTGATCGCTGACTGTTTTGTCAAGTTGAATTTACCGAAAAAAGCCAAGGCGATATTGAAGATGGGGATTCAAGAAAATCCCAAGTCAAAAACAAACCAGATGGCGTTTGCAAGATTGCTGGTGGATTCTGCGGATGAAACCGAAATTCAACAAGGGCTTGGTATTTGGAGAAAAGTGCTTGCCCAGTCGCCCAGACAAACCGATGATTGGTTTGAAGCCAAGTATCGCATTGCCGAGGCGTACACGAAACTTGGCGAAACTGAACGGTCCAGAACACTCTTGGAACTGCTCCAGGCGGTTCCCCCCGGTTGGGAACAGTCAAAGTTCTCGGGCCAGTTCGAGGCCTTGTTGAATTCTGTTTCAACTCAAAAGCGTTGAGCAGTTGCCCTGTGACCATTCTCTCATGCGAATCTTCGCTTGGGCGGCTTGCTGGCGTTGGCGGATGCTTCACCTGGTCTTCGCGGCCAGGGAGGCGTCAACTGCCCGCGCTGGCTTCCTGCTCCGCCTTGGCATCGGCAAGGATTTGTTCTTTGGTTCGACGTCGGCGACGTTTCGCCTTTGCATTGGCCCAATCCTTTGTGACGGATTCGAAGACGTCGGGAGATTCGTATCGTGCGATGTCTTTCCCGTCAGGCATTGGCCCGATCAGTCCGCGGAAAACGGGCCAACCTCTCAGAGCCAAATCTGTACTGCAATCATCAATCCCAATTTGATCGTGAGATTCCTGGAGCATGTCCACAGTTTCATAATCTCGAGTCCTAAGAGAACCGTCGACTTCACGGGTTACAAGACGAACAGTCTGTTTTGTCACGACCAACCTCACAAGAAGGGAACTAAAAGAAAATGAAGCAACTATCCACCAGTGCTTCGGCCACACTCCCTCCGTGAAGTTCTTTCTTTATCGGACTGAAATCTAACTGCCGATAACCGGTCGTTGTCGGGTTGGATAACTGTTCTCATCGCTACAACCGAAAGTTTTTCGGAGCAAGCAGTTTGAGATAGAACTAGGTTTTACATTAAGGAAGAACTCAATTTGCAGAAACTTGCCCATCCATCCGGTGACCTGTATCCGGGATCCTTGGGTTTGGTTTAGCGGGTGACTTTGGCCTGAGCCGGGTTCGAGGGCTTCCCAAAGAGATCGGTGCAGACGAGTTCCACAACGGGTGCCTCTAGCCCCGATTTAAGAGACGGGATGATCATCCGTCTCCCATGGGGTTTTGTTTTTTGGATGAGGATTGGCTGTCTTTTCTTTTGAGTTGAAGACCGGATTGAAACCTGGTAGCTGAATTGGGGAGTCGATTTTTTGTTAAGCTGCCAGCTTAGCTCCAGTGATCCATCTTTATTTTGCTTGGCGGAGAAAGAATCAATTTTCGGGATACCAAAATTAGGTGTTTTTTGAATCCGTTTGATTTTGTGGGTCGACGGGTTAGTCGTTGAAGGTTGAGTGGATTTGTCACCGCTGGTCATGAAGAAATAATTGTTGTTTTGGGTGCCTCCGTCCCATTGTGTTCGAAAGTTGTAGGATCGTTTGCCCTTTTCGAGATCCCAAGAATTGACTGAGTAGCGTGCTGATTGAAATGGAAACCAAGTCTGGTCCATTTTTCTTTTCCAGCCATTCCGCAAGTGGCTGGTCCTTTTGTGCTGACCAGTGTTCAGCCAGTCTTCGATAAAAGCATCCGTTCCGCCTTGAAACCTAGCTCCCTTGGAGGCAACATCCATGGTGACCAGATGGGTCCAACGCTGGCTTCGTTCATCCTTAACCCAAAACCCAAAGTGAGTGTGGTCATTGACGGGCCAACAACGGGAAACCAGGGTGTACCAGACATTCGTGGACCAGCCGAGTTTGAAGTTCCAGGATTTGAGTCCGGTTCCCTCTCCACCGAATCCCTGGGTTTCGGTTCCCGGTCCATGGTAGACTGCACGGATGGGAGCTTTATGATCGCGATGATCCCAAATTGAAAAGATGAAGTTCTTGGCACGAGGGTGTGATTGAATCCCTGCGTACCCAGCAGCTTTGCCTCGCCAGCCCAACGTTTCGTAGTAGGTGTAAAGCGAGTCGCCATCCTCAGGTACTCGCACTTCATTGATAATCAGGTCTCCGTCAAATTGGTCATCGAAAACCATGTGAGACGACGGGGCAGAGTTTTGTCCGACTGCCGATAGATTGAGACTGGTCAGCAACGCCAGGCTAAACGTAGTAGTATTGTTAAGTTTGGACAAGAGTGAATGCAATTGACTGCCCTCGGGTTAAGTAAAGCGATGATGAAAAAGAGAGCTAACAGAATCTTGTGTTTTAATTTGGCTCGCAGCGACTAGGTGAATCCTCGGACGGGTTGGCCATGATCAAGATAACGATCCCGATCCTCTTTCCACAAGATGGTTTGAGACAAACCCGGGATTGGTAGATGGTGGATTCAAGAGGTTCGGTGTTTTGCTGGTCATCTTTGAAATAGGCGGCCAAGCCACCGGAGGTGCCAATGGGGTTGAGTCATGATCGCCTTGTTCAATGGTTTGAGAAAGGGAGACCTTGAGGGGTTTATTCTATCCTCTTTCAGATCAAGTTGCGATCCAAATCGGGTCTCTAGTTGGTGTTCTGGAATCGGCGATCTGCAATGGATGGCGGTCGGTTTGTTGGTAGTCGGTTTGTTCTGCCGAAACCGGTCCAGGTCTTGGAAATTTGAGCTTTGACCTGATCAGGTTACATGGGTGCTACGAGTTTTGGTTAGCAGGATTCCCAGCGGTCGAATTGTAGCCGCTTAGACTAGATCGTGTCTGGAAATATGGGGATCCTGATGATGGAAGGTTAAGTGGGTTTTGCCAAATGGCTGGCAGCTCGTCCCAAGCGAAGGCCGTTTTGCATCGGAGCAATGGTAAACTTTTCCGGCTAAAATGGGTGTAATTGAGTCTCTTGGCTCAAAATCCGATACGTTTTGAAATGCGTTAATCTTAGCTGAAGATTTGCCAAAATGTCTTTTCCCCAAACCAATTCTGCGAAGTTGAAGCGTGTCAGCAGACATTTCTCGAGCTGCGTGTGCCCCTGTGTGAAATAGAAGTAATGCCTTTACCTGATTTCTTTTATTTGATTCCAGGCTCAATCTAAACCAAAAACGCCATGGCTACTGACTTTCGACTCAAAGAACAGCTTCCGGATCTGACGGACCAGATTATTGAAACGTATGCAAACTGTTCAACAACTCATTACTTGGGACATACGCCGTTACCAAGATACGGTGAGGTGATTTCCATTATTGAGGACCTGACAGATATAATTTTTCCGGGCTATCGGCGCCGTGAAGGCTTGCATATCGGTAACGTGACTTACCACGTGGGGCAGTTGATCGACGGTCTTCATGACAAGTTGACTCAACAAATTGCTCGAGCCCTCATGCACGATCACCGTGTCCGGTCGGAGAACAAATGTGCTGAATTGGTGGCCGACTATGAAGCTCAGGGGCAGGCGATCGCGATCAAGTTCTTAGACTTGATTCCGCGGCTGCGAGAAATTTTGTCGACAGATGTGGAAGCGGCCTACGTTGGTGACCCGGCTTGCAAGAGTCACGAGGAAATTGTGTTTTGCTACCCGGGACTGCAGGCAATTACGTGTCACCGAATTGCGCATGAACTGTATCGATTGGAAGTGCCGATTATCCCCAGAATGATCTCCGAGCATTCCCACCGGGAAACCGGAATTGATATTCATCCAGGTGCTTCGATTGGAACACATTTCTTTATTGATCATGGCACTGGTGTGGTCGTTGGGGAAACGTGTGAAATTGGGAGTCACTGCAAGCTTTACCAGGGTGTCACTCTGGGTGCCATCAGTTTTCCCATGGATTCGCATGGAAATATTATTCGCGGGGCTAAGCGACATCCAACGTTGGAAGAGAAAGTCGTGATTTATGCCAATGCGACGGTGCTTGGTGGCAAAACGGTGATCGGACACGATTCAGTGATCGGTTCGAGCGTTTGGCTGACCCAGAGTGTCGACCCGTGGACAACCGTTCTGAATGAGACTCCAAAATTGCGTCTGAAGAATGAGTCGTCCGAGTTGAAGCCGGAACAAAATTATCAAATTTAAAAGTTCGGCCCCCAGCGAGATTGAGCGCGAATTTCAATGCAGTTCTGCCGTCTGGTTTTCTTGATTTTTGCAGGACCAATGGGGCTTTAGCGTGTTTTGGGAGCTTGGGGCCAGGGTGTTTTACCGGCAGGCCAAGATTTGGGTTGTTTTGCCCGCCATTGTTCAACATGGTCGATTAGCCACTGCGGAGGGTTTTGATTTTCTTCCAGCCCATAGACGTAGGGAAGGGCCGGTGTCATCAAAAGTGGTTTTTCTCCCAGTGGCGGGCGTTGTTGACCAGCTCGATCCAGCTTGTTTTTTAATTGCCGGACCAACTCCGGATGGTCAGCAGCAATGTTTTTTCTTTCTGCTGGATCTTTTTTGAGATTGTAGAGCTCTTTCCCCATCAGTTTAAAATTGCCAGAGCGGATGGTCGGGTAACGAACGCTCCCGTTGACTTCGAAAATGATTTCTCGGCGGGGGCTCGCTTTTCCATCAAACAAGGCTGCGGTCATATTGAGACTATCCAATTTTCTGGGTTGGCTTAGGGATGCCCCGGCTAAATTTGCAAAAGTAGAGAAGAAGTCGACGATGTGCATTAAGCTGTGATTGAGAGAGCTGGGCTCCAGTTTTCCGGGCCACCGCAGCAGGCAGGGCACCCTGACTCCACCTTCATAGGTTGTATTCTTAGTTCCCCGAAATGGGTGATTACTGGCTTCTGTTAATCCGCCGTTATCATTGGTGCAGATTAACAGGGTGTTGTCTGTGAATCCGTGTAAATCAAGTGATTGGACAATCCGCTCCACTGCTTCGTCGTAGCATTTCAAGGCGGCTTCTCTAGGGGTGAATCGATCGGTGTGTCGGGGGACTGAATCGATAGGGCCATGCACTGCATTGAAGGGCACATAAATGAAAAAAGGTCTCGTCGATTTTTGTTGGGCAATGACTCGTTCAAATTCCGCCGCGATCAGGTCTGTCGAGTAACCTTTTTCCCGGATTGGTTTTTGATTTCGATGCCAATCGTAGACATGGTAAGGAACCGGTGCATTGTGGGGAATTAAAAAGGTGTTGTAATCGATTCCCCAAGCATAGTGGCCATATTGATAATCAAACCCCTGTGCCATGGGTAAGTGTTCTTTCAACCACTCACCGCAATGCCATTTGCCCAGAATTGCAGTGAAATAGCCAACTTCTTTCAGAGCTTCTGCCACGGTTCTTTCCTGGGTATCCAGTGCATGGATCCGTCGTGTGATTTCATGATTTTGGTTCTTGGCGAGAGACAGGCCTAGTTTCCGGAGGTAACTTGGTTTTCCAAAATCTTCAGAGCGCCAATCACTCCAGGTTCGAAAAGCATATCTGCCCGTTAAAAACGCGGCACGCGTCGGGGCGCAAACTGAGTGAGTGTAAAATTGAGTCATTTTGACGCTTTGCTTGGCAAGGCGATCAAGGTTGGGGGTAAGGTTTGAGTGACCGCCGTTAAATCCTGGTTGGCCATAACCCATGTCATCCGAAAGGATCAAGACAATATTGGGCTTTGAACCCTTGAGTTGATTTGCATTGGAAGGGTTGGTGCTGGGTTGGTCTCCCAATCCATTGCCTGTTGACCCTAGCATTACGATCAAAGCACAGAGGGTTGATTTGAGCATTTTCGATTCCTGGAAAGAGTGAGGCGGTTGCTCAATAAGGAGCGGCTTAGGTGAATCCGTGCGATCAACGAGTGTTGACTGCAGCTGGTTAGGTTTTAGGGGAATTGTTGCTCGCCGTGGTACTTTCGGCAGCCAGGTAAACTTCGCTGATGGGAACATTGGCCGATGAGGCAAGGGCCGCACAGCTTTCGTATTCGGGCACAAATTTTTGGCGACCATTTGGAAGCGTTACATTTTTTCCGGCGACTTTTCCAAAATGGGTTTCCCTGACCGCTGGTTCCCTTGGCAAAACGGTTCGCGAGATGACTTGATGCCGGATCCCAAGGGTCCCGGTTTCATTGAAAATAATCTCTTTCAATTTTCCAGACAGTGATTTTGAACAAATCACGCCCAGCAGGACACCGGGGCGATTTTTTTTCATTTGGATGGATAGTGCATAAACGTCTAGGGCACCTGCCTCCCAGAGTCGCGATGTGCAATAACCGATCGTCTCGGAGCTGACATCATCCAGATTGGTTTCCAAAAGGGTGACCCACTCATCTTGAACATGGCCTGCCTGAGTTCCGGTCATTATCCTTAAGACATTTGCTTGTTCCTCAAAATCCAGGCTTCCTGCACCGACCCCGATGTCTTGAATCACCAGATCTGGGAATGGACCGAATTCTTCGGCGATCGTTGCGACAATAGCTGCCCCAGTGGGTGTTGTGAGTTCTGCTTGAATGTTGCAGGTTTGTACCGGGATTCCTTTTAATAGGATTGCCGTTGCCGGGGCCGGGATGCTCACTTTCCCATGGGCGATTTGAATGTGCCCCTGGCCGGTTGGAATCGCAGAGCAAATCAGCTTGTCAGCGCCTAGTAAATCCCAGGCAATGGCACCGCCGACGATATCGGCAATCGAGTCAATGGCCCCCACCTCGTGAAAGTGCACCTTTTCCAGCGTGGATCCGTGAACTTCGGCTTCGGCTTTTGCTAAGTTGAGGAATATTTTTTTGGCGAGTCTTTTTTGGCGTTCAGAAATACTGCTCTCATCAATCATCTTGTCGATGTGATGCAAGTGGCGGTGGGCATGTTCGGGTTCGTGGAGAACATCTACTTTTAAAGCGCGGAATCCGTGCTTTTTCACTTCCTGCTTTTGGAGGTTGCAGTTTCCGGTGCCGAGAGAATCGATTCCCTTTTGAATGGTCTCAAAATTTGCGCCTGCATCAACACAGGCTGCAAGGAACATGTCACCACTGATTCCGCTCTGGCAATCGAGGTAGGCAACTTTCATGATCGAGTCTTTCCAATAATGACTAATTACTTTTGCCAACAGAGTGTTTCGGTTAGTTGCCCTAAATTCAAGCCAAAATTTTGGCTTATCGCATTTGTGGTCACCAACCTCAAAGTGGTTTTAATGTTTTCCAGGTGGTCCCTTGTCGTTGCCTGATTCTCGATCGGCCGGATCGGCCCGTGTAGAATTTCCAGTGACAGCAACGAAGGGCGCCCTCTCAAGGGTAAAACCATGAAGCATGTTTTAGCAGTTGTATTGGCTGGTGATAAGGGTTCAGGTCTGAAACGCTACTGGCAAACCGTGGCCTCAAAAAGGGTGCTGCGTTTCAAGGAACGTGGTTGCCAATTTGTGTGGATATCGATAAAACCTAGGCAAAATGGCATGTGACCATGCGTTCTAATCGACGAAGATTTAGTTTTCACTCATTTTTCTCCCAAGTTACCTTCATCAATGTCCGAGGTCCCACCAGAAGGTTTATTGACTGATGAGCACTTTAACGTGCTGAGCGATCTAGCTTGCGAGGTGCGGCGGCATCTTTGTTTGACGTTGGGATATAGTCCCGATTCTAAAAATATGGGTCATATCTTCAGGGCAGTGGCACAGTCGGTTCGTGATCGGATCAGTGAAAATTGGGTCAAGACTCAGGAGAATTTTGGTAAGCAGAATTCCAAAAGGGTCCATTATTTTTCACTGGAATTTCTTCTAGGGCGTTCGCTCAATAATGCAGTCCAAAATATGGATTTGGATGAGGAAGTCCGTGCGATCTTGCACCGTTACAGCTTGGAACTTGAAGAACTGCAAGAATGCGAGCAGGATGCCGGACTCGGTAATGGGGGTTTGGGTAGACTAGCGGCCTGTTTTTTAGACAGTTGCTCCAACCTCGATTTGCCGGTGGTTGGATATGGTATTCGTTACGAGTACGGGATGTTTCATCAGCAAATTGAAAATGGACATCAAGTGGAATCTCCCGACCATTGGTTGCGTGATAAAAATGTCTGGGAAATTGAAAGAGGGGAGGATACAAAAATCGTTCAGCTGTATGGTCATACTGAGCGACAAACGGCCCCGGGAGGTGATGTTTCAAGCCAATGGGTTTCTACCCATGATGTGCTTGCCGTTCCGTATGATATGCCGATTCCTGGTTTCCAAAACACAACAGTCAACACGTTAAGGTTATGGAAATCTGCTGCCACAGACGCATTTGATTTGGATGAATTTAACGCCGGCAGTTACCCAGAAGCGGTTGCCCAAAAAAATAACGCTGAACAGATTTCGATGGTTCTTTATCCTAATGACTCGAGCGAGAATGGAAAAGAATTGCGACTCAAGCAGCAGTACTTTCTGGTGTCGGCCAGTTTGCAGGACATCCTGGAAAAATGGGTCAAGAAACACGGGCGGAATTTCTCTGAATTTGGGAAACTGAATTGTTTTCAGCTCAACGACACACACCCGGCCTGTGCCGTCCCGGAATTAATGCGGCTGTTAATCGATGTTTATGAGCTGGAATGGGACCGAGCCTGGGAGATTACAACCCAGAGCATGGCTTACACCAACCACACGCTCTTGCCGGAAGCATTGGAACGTTGGCCGGTCCGGCTATTCAAGTGCCTTTTGCCGCGGTTAATGGAAATCATTTCTGAAATCAATAACCGTTTCCTAGCCAAATTAATGGTTCAATTTCCTGATGACGTTGAGCTGCGAAACCGGGTTTCGGTGATTGAAGAAGGAGAGGACCCCCATATTCGGATGGCTTATTTGTCTATCGTTGGCAGCTTTTCGGTCAACGGCGTCGCTCAGCTGCATACCGAGTTGCTCAAGACAGGGTTGTTCGCAGACTTCAACAAGATTTGGCCTGGAAAATTTAATAACAAAACCAACGGGGTGACACAGAGGCGGTGGCTTTCGCATTGTAATCCAAAACTACGAGAGTTAATCAACGAGACAATTGGAACGAAATGGGAATCCGACCTAGAAGAGATTCAATCGTTGAACCGCTTTGCTGATGACCCGGGGTTTCAAAGTCGGTGGCAAGAAGTTAAACGCCAGAACAAACGGAGGCTTAGCGAATACGTTGAAAAAAACACCGGAGTGTTTTTTGATATCCGTTCAATGTTTGACACCCAAGTCAAACGGATTCATGAATACAAACGGCAGTTGCTCAATGTCTTACATGTTATTCACTTGTACGATCGAATTTGCAGTGGGCAGACGGAAGGGATCATTCCGCGATGTGTACTGATTGGGGGCAAGGCGGCCCCCGGATATCACGTTGCGAAGGTGATTGTCAAACTGATCAATAATGTCGCTCAGGTTGTGAACCAGGAAGCCAAAACGACGGATTGGCTCAAAGTTGTTTTTCTACCCAACTATCGTGTTTCTGCAATGGAGGTGATCTGCCCAGGAACAGACTTGTCAGAACAGATTTCTACAGCGGGAAAAGAGGCATCGGGAACGGGAAACATGAAGTTCATGATGAACGGCGCTTTAACCATCGGAACCTTGGATGGAGCCAATATTGAAATCCGGGAAAAGGCAGGTGCAGATAATTTCTTTTTGTTTGGAATGGATGCCCAAGGGGTGCAGGCCATGCGGCGAGAGTATGATCCTCAGGCAGTGATTTCCGGTGATGAAGAGATTTCCCGGATCTTGTCGCTTCTGGAAGACGGCCATTTCAGCGAAAAAGAACCCGGGATTTTTGATGTTCTCATCTCGGGTTTGCGCGATCCAGCTGACCAATGGTTAACGATTGCGGACTTAAGGAGCTATATCGATACCCAGCGAATTGTCGATGAAACCTATCGGGAGACGTCGCGTTGGACTCGCATGAGTATTTTGAATGTTGCCAACAGTGGCTGGTTTTCCAGTGACCGAACCATCGCGGAGTATGCTAAAGATATCTGGGATGTCCAGCCCTACGCGTAGGAACCTGTCCTTCTGATTGCCGATGCTTAAACCACTTTTCGTTGGAGGCGGCGTCATTTCCGGGCAGGATATTTTGAGAATCGCGTCACCCAGAATTGAGAATGACAGTCAACAAAATCACGAATTAAAATTGCCAGCTTCCAGACTGATTCGGCGTTGCGATTGCAAGCTTTCTTCGGCCCGGTCCACGATGATTCTCGCCCGATAGGCATCTGCTAAATCGTTCGTCTTACGAACCAAGCTGGTCACGGATCGATGAAAAAGCGTCAGCAGTTGCTCTCCGACTGGACGATCTGACTCAAGCGATTCCGTGTGTTGTCCCGCGTCATCGAACCAGGTAATGGTGGTCGGGGAATCGATGTAAGCAACACCTCTTTCGCAGGTGACTTGCAATGATGCCGGTCGTCGATAGCCCAGGGCATCTTTCCAAAGTTCTGGTAAGGTTCTGGCGAGGCGAATTTGAGCCAACACGGTTTCGTTTCCCGTTTTATCAGCTTCGGACGTGCCATTTCCCTGAGTCTCATAATCGAGCGTGAGATTTAGGAACCCGGATTGTTTCTGGTTAGTGGCAAAGCGATGCTGAATTCCCAGAACACCGGTTGGTGGTTTGCCAATAATATAATTGCACCAATCGATCAGCTCGACCAACAACCTAGAATCTTGACCCGCCATTGAAGACGGAGTGGAAGCTTGATCCTGTGCTAAACGTTCTGTCGAAAAAATCAGTTTGGGTTTTCCAAGACGGGTAGCGATCAGCTCTTTCAATCGGATGGTGGATGGCGTGTGTCGTCTGGCAAATTCAGCCATGAATGCCACCCCGGAATTTTCCACTCGTTCTTTGACATGGCTTGCTCGAGCAGGATCCAGTCCCAGTGCTGAAGCGCTGTAGATGGCTTTGCCATAATCGCAGGCAGCAAGGATGGGCAAGGGACCACCCCAGTTTTGGGAGAGACACAACACGGCATCGATTTCGGGTCGACGGATCAGAGATCTGAATCCATCGAATTGAGCCGTATCAAAGTCTTGTGCAACTCGTTGAGCCTTGATGACGATGTCCGAACAAACACCTTTGACAGTGAATCGATCCGAAAGCGATTTTAATGCTGGGCGGTGCCGTGTTTCCCATTGGTCACCAATTCCGATTAAGCCCACATTGAGTTTCATGATTGTTGATTTTTGTACCTACAACCGGTAAGAGCAAAGGAGGTGACCGCTGACCCATGACTTTCCGGTTTCAAACGGAGGTCGTTGTCTGAAACCGATAGTATACGGCCGTTTCAGCCGTCACAAAAATACAATTCTGAAAAAAGTGGGCAGGAATCGCCATTTCGCAGAATAACGACAATTGTCAGAATGACCGGTTCAACGTTGTGTGGTGAAATTTGTTTTTCTGGAAACCCAATTGAATTGGTCTGTCGTCATTCCCACGTTAAATGAGGCTGGAATGGTCTCCCGGGCTATTGAATCCGCCTTGGAGGCTGGTGCCCATGAGGTCATTGTTGCAGACGGCGGTAGTGCGGATGATACGATTCCCATTTCGATTGCCGCAGGAGCAACCGTCACGGCTTCGACCCCGGGTCGAGGGCCGCAATTGAATTCGGGGGCCCGAGCGTCTAGCGGCGCGATCTTGCTGTTCCTGCATGCTGACAATTGGCTGTCGAAGGCCTGTGGAGAGCAGATTGACGAAGCGTTTCGCGCTGGAAATGAGTTTTGTTGCTTTCGGCAAACGATTGATCATCCGGCCTGGGTTTACCGGTTCATCGAAAAAGGGAACACATTTCGAGCTAAATTTCAGAGACTTCCCTACGGCGATCAGGGAATTTGCACCACGCGCCGCGCATTTGAGCGAATTGGTGGATTCC
>JAZABE010000127.1:0-1393 GCA_036137535.1 Planctomycetota bacterium
TGACCCTTCCGGGTGATGTCGGTGAAGTTTGGGTGCGGATGTTTGATCGATATCGTCGCAATGGCGACACCACACCAACGACCGTTGCTATTGATCACCTTTGTTTCCAGCGGGTGGAAACGTCGGCCATGCCTCCGGTACTGTTCTTCCCCTCGGCCCCGCAAATGATGCTCGATGCGGCGCAAACCAGGCGACCAATTGATGAAAACCTTTTTTCGTTGCTGGGCCAAGGTGACGATGATCTGCGAGAACTGCTAGAGGATCAGGATCCCAACGAGTTGGAAGCTTTCTATCACCAGTGGCAGGCTGAAGATCAGGATTCCATCGAGTTTTCAGAGTGGTTGGAAAGCCAATTGGAAATGGCAATTTAGTATCGCCCCAGATTGGCTGCCGCGCATTCGCGCCCCAAGGGTGTGGTAAGATGGGATGGGCTATGCGGGGCCCCGTTAGGCTTGCTGATGCCAAATTCGATCTTGAAATGAACCCCTCATTGGTTCTGAACGACTCGATTTTGTTGGTGACAGTTTTTCCTCGGTCTGGAATGTAGAACATCCATAGCTTTGGTGGCTGGTTTGGAAAAGAAAATGTCTCTTGATAACAGTCTGGAAAAAAAACAGCCTGTTTTGGCAAAAAATGAAATAAACGAGAAAGACCGGGAATGCATTCTGGTTGCTTGCTGGTATGTGGCCTTTGCGGATGGTCGTTTGTATCGGGAAGCAAACCTGATGCGATCGATCGCCCAGAGATTGCAAATTAACCAGAAGACGTCACATGAAATTAAAAAGCTAGTTGCCAGGGGTGAGTTGCTTCCGGAGTTCCCAAGTGGATTGGCCGGAAAAAAATTGATGTTCAAGCTTGTTTTAGATGTCGCAACCAGTGATGGTCATTTAAAGTTGGCTGAAATAGAGTCAATTCGACGGATTGGTGTGCTTGCAGGTTTGGAAAAAGGTGAAATAGATCGCGAACTTGAGGCCTTGGGTGGTGATGCGAAAGGAGAAAATAATTTAGTAAACAAAGGAGAAAACAGTCATTTGGATAGTCACGCCGATTGTTCTCATGACGACAGCGGTCTCGAACAATCGCTGCAAAGACTTGTTGCTTCCGAGGCATCAGGTGCGGTCGCAGCAAAAAGTCCCTTGACCAGTCTGGTGTTGATCTTGTGGGGAAATGTTGCTCCCGCTTTGGGGGTCCTGTTCCTTGACTGGAGAGTCTTTTCAATTCTTCTTGTGTTCTGGCTGGAAAACATCATTATCGGAATGATCAATGCCGCAAAAATGTCCTGGGCGAGCGGCAATCAAAGCTACGGAAAAAATGCCATGCCAGTCTGGTTTTTTTGCCTGCATTTCGGTGGGTTTTGTCTGGTGCATGGAATCTTTGTTTTTGTGGTGTTTTT
>JAZABE010000128.1:0-14159 GCA_036137535.1 Planctomycetota bacterium
CAAAACTCGAACCTAAAAACAAAACACTCGACTGGGTCATCAAACCCTGGCCAAAACATGTTTTCCTGATCTAAAAACTCGATTCGGGTGGGCGGAACACCCATCTGGTTTGGCTGCGTAAGCCAAAGCGCCAATTCCGATTCAGCTAATGAAATGGGAGTGGTAAATTTCTCATCGATTTCGTCCGACACTCCTAGTTCTTCAGCGTATTTGATCACCCGAAGACGAGACACCGGCTCGGCAACAAGTTCCAACAATTTTTCCTGGCCAGTTGGGTTCCCAAGTTTCGCAAGAGAAAATGTCGACTCTGCACGAATTCGACGATGGCGAAGCTTACCGACTTTCTCAATAACCTTCTCAGCATCCTTAAATTGCAGCTGGGACATCGTGTCGCATAAGGAAACAATCAGAGCAACTGAATCAGAAATCATTTTACTGACCTGAACTGCGTCGTTCGACCAAGAAGTCGGATCGGACTCAATCTCCAACATTCGGTCGGTTAAGCTATCCAGTAGTAATAAGAATTCTGCTCGTTTTTCAAATGCTGGGTGCTCATCACACAAACCTGTTCGAAAACAAAAATTGGCCAAATCAAAAACGATCGGCGCCAACGCTGAGTTGTTGATCCCATCAAACAGGCCAGGAAAAATCCAATCAGGGTCATACTCGGGTCTTTGCATTAAGGGTGCAAACGCTTTCAAAATCGAATTCGCATCTGTCACTTGGGACTCGATAATCTCCCGGACAAAAACATCTAGGCTACTGGGCGACTGGATCATAGCCAGCAACGTAATCCAGCTCCACCGGCCAGTGCTGGACGATCTCAATAACGATTCTTCTATAAAATTCAGCGCATCATCATCAATGAGTTCACCCGACTGCTGCAGCGTGCGAAGAGATTCGGCGCCCATAAGATCCAGAAAGCCCTCCGGAAACTCGGGTAGCCTAGCAGCTAATGTCTCAAAAACGAACAAAACCCGGTCACGGTCGGAACCGAGGATCGAACGAAGTTGTGAACGGATCAGTTCGCGGGATTGATGGTCTCCCCAGTCCACCGGATCTGAGAGCGAATTCAACAGTGATTGGATTCCCTCGAGAACTTCATTGGGTGGTTGATTCAATCGTTTACCTTTCAAGACGGTTAGAATAGACACAGCAATCCAGAGACCTGCAACTGTTCCGGCAAACTTTACGTTAACAGAGTTATGAATTTGCTCAAGTTCACAATCAAAGCGGAAAAAAAGATTTCGGTTGCGAACCAGCGAGTAACCACCAAACTGTCTATTGCCAAGCAGTGCCGGTCAAACCTAACTGCTAAATCCTCCAACGAATCCTTGACATTGCCAGCTCAATCATCCCACGAAGGGGTTGATGAAAGGAGCTGCCCCAAGCCATCACGGAAAAATAGAATCTACCGGATTTGCGGATAAAATGAGAAATCGAAACCTCTCCGGCTCACACGTCCAGCTCGTCTCAAGATGGGCATCTCTTCCTCAAAGACCTAGCAATGCTCAAAACATCCGCACAAAAACCGCAAAAAGGAACTAATTGCTGAAAATCGGTCGTTACAAAACTCGGTCATCATGTTTTAATTGAAACAAGGCTGTGGCGCTGCCGCAGCCTTTGTTCTTGGGTTCGCCTGAATCCTTTCAAACCGGTCTCCCACGGAGACACTTGACCTTCCTGATTCAAACACTTTCTGACCTACCTTGACCAATTCTTCCAAAAGAACGTGCAAACTGTCGTTCGACGCTCTTGATCTACCTTCCTTTCTGTTAGCGGCACTGGATCAGGCCGGCTATCAGGCTCCCACACCGATCCAAGCTGGGCTTTTTCCAATGGTCATGGACGATCTCGATGTGATCGGACAGGCTCAGACGGGAACCGGAAAAACGGCTGCCTTCACGCTTCCTCTCATTCGCATTACAGCGGGTCGCCCGGCAAACAAAGGTCCTTTGGTACTGGTGGTCGTGCCAACACGAGAACTGGCACTGCAAGTCACTGCCGAGGTTGAAAAACTATCCTACAAAAGTGACGTAACCTCTGTGGCTGTGTACGGCGGCAAACCCATAAAACAACAATCCCTGCGGCTACAAAAAAACCCCCACATCGTCGTTGGAACCCCCGGTCGAATTATCGACATGATCAAACGACAGTCACTGCGAACGCATCAGTTAGAAACTGTTGTACTCGATGAAGCCGACCGCATGCTGGATATTGGCTTTCGACCGGATATCGAGTGGATCCTACGGCAATGCCCGGAAAGCCGGCAAACCCTGCTTTTAAGCGCTACGGTTCCCGAAGAAATTCTACAGTTGGCCAAGCGATACATGCACCAGCCAAAGCTCGTCAATTTTTCTTCCAACCAAATATCGGCTGAGAGTATCGACCAGTTCTACTTCCAGGTAGAAGAGCAATTAAAAACAGAATTGCTAGTGGCATTATTAAAAAAAGAAAAACCCAAGCAGACTATTGTTTTCTGTCGCACAAAAATTCGCACGGAAAAAATCTATCGTCGCCTGGAAAAAATCATGGACGGAGTGCAGTGTATTCATGGCGATCTGTCTCAAAGTCTGAGAAACCGGACGATGCAGAATTTTCGTGATCGCAAGTTCAAGATCCTAGTCGCGACAGATGTTATGGGACGAGGCATAGATGTCTCTGGCATTTCTCATATCATCAATTACGATCTTCCCGAAATTTCGGATGATTACGTTCACCGGGTCGGCAGAACCGGCCGTATGGGTCGGGAAGGAATAGCCTACAGCTTTATCTCCCGTGAACAGGGCAAACTTCTAACCGATATCGAAAAACGGATCAATCAACTGCTCGACCGGCTGCCCATTTCAGATTACCTGCCAGACTATGTTGCCCCCCAGAAAAAGCCAAAAACCAATAACGAAAAGGCAGTGAAACGCAAGCATCGCCGGTCAATCGCTCTCTAGGTCTCGTGGTGTGGACAACCCATGATCGTCACCGGCAAAGCCCACTGATTAACCCGCCTCAGCTCAGTCTGACTCGGCCATTGGAATCTCCAATCTTCTGACGCTTGACTCCAAACGCTTGGACCAGCGATAGCCATAAATTGGCAACCGGTGTACCGGGTTTTGACTGAAAATGATGATTCGTCCTGATGCTGCCAGCGGCTGAACCCGCAACAACGATTGGCAAATCAGAATAAACATGAGTTTTTCCACTACTCAAACCTGATCCGAACAAAAACATCGATTGATCCAATAATGTCACATCACCCTCTTTGATCTTCATCATTTTCTCAACCAATACCCGGAACTGATCGATATGGTACCGGTCCAGCTTTGCCAAGTCGGCCTGAACACGTGGATTATGCTGTTCATGAGTCATCGAGTGATGCACGATCGGCTTTTCAAAAAGACCGTGGACCCATTGGGGCGTTCCCCATCTTTCGGGCGCCACCATCAACGACGCAACTCGTGTCAAATCGGTTTGAAAAGCCAAGATCATTAGGTCACCCATTGTCTGGATGTACTCATCTCGACGCATTTGGGTCCAGGGAACGGCCGGGAATGTCACATCGACCTGATCAAGGGTTCCCTGACGATTGCGGACACGCTGGATCTGTTTCTCCACAGCACGAATCGATTCGAGGTAGGCCTGCAGCTTCTTTTGGTCCTCTTGACCAAGCCGGTTCATTAGCGAATTCGCGTCTTCCCGGACCAAGTCCAGCATACTTGCATGCTGCTGATGCTCCTTGACTTGGAACAAGCGTTGAAAAACTTTCTGAGGATCCCGCATCGATTTGGCAACATGCCCATGCCCATACCAGGAAACATTGTCAAAGTACACCGATTCACGATTATCCTGGTAAGGGTTACAGCTCAATTCCAACGACCGAAACGGTGTGTGTTTCCCCGTTTCATCGGCAATGATTTGGTCGATCGTTCTCTTGAGTGGGTATCCGGCCGGCGAAAGCTCTTCGGGTGCCGCACTGCTCAGCCAACAAGTCGAAGCTTGCGCATGACCATCCGTACCCGAGACTTTGACTCGGTCGAGATTGGTGAAAACGGATATTTGATTGCGAATTTTGGCCAACGGTTCCAGGGTTGGGCTCAGCTTAAATCCACTACCCGTTTCCTGTGGATGCCAAGTCGACTGAACCACGCCGTTGGGCACATAAAAAAAAGCCGCTCGCTTGATCGATGGTTTTTGCTCACACCCAAGCGCTGTACCAGGCAGCATCATATTCAACAGTGGAAGTGATACCGCCGCACCCGTTCCCCGCAAAAGGGTCCGCCGTGAAATTTGCCAGTGATGTAATATCATTTTTCTTCTTCAATTTTTTTCTTGTTCAGTTGAGCCCGTCCGGCCTTAGTGAGTTTATGCCGGAACGGATAGCTGGTTGCTACTTCTATGATCATTCTGGAAAACCGACCTTCGCCTGCTAGAACATTTCGCACGATTTTATCAATCGCGGGCTTGTCTGAAACTTCAAGCTCCCTTGCCAATGCGTAAGATAGGAGATGTTCGCCAAAAGCTCGAGTAAAGATCTCCGGATTCTTGATCAAAACATCTTTGAGTTCAACAATATTACTGAATTCATGTTTTCCAAAAAGGCTTCCGCTGCTGTCAATGGCCAATCCTGACCGGTAACTGTCCCGCCACCTTCCAGTGGCATCGTAGTTTTCGAGTGCAAACCCAAACGGATCAATCTTCAAGTGGCACGACGCGCAGCTTTCGTTCTCTTGGTGCTGTTTCAATCGTTGGCGAAGTGTCATTCCCTTCGCCTCAATCACTGCATCATCGGCTTCAATTTCAGGAACACTATCCGGCGGCGGTGGTGGTGGTTGATTCAAGATAACCGTTGCAAACCATGAACCCCTGAGAATCGGGCTGGTGCGTAATGGCGACGACGTCATGGTCATCACCGCGGCCGTGGTGATGACCCCTCCCTCTCTGCGAGTGCCCAGTTTCCGACGGGTAAAATCTTGTTGATTGGTGTTAAACCGGTTGACAATGCCTCGGTTGGTAAATGGTTTTTCGTCGACATACCACGACTGTAATTCATTGCTTCGAAACGAATATTGAGAATCGATCAACTCCATGATCGGTCGGTCCTCAACCATCACGCTCTCGAACAACAGCAAAGGTTCAAGCATGGTTTGCAGTCCAAACTTCCAGTACTCACAGCCAATCCGGGAATAGTAAAGAGGGAAGCGTTGATCATCGGGAACTGCGGTGATCAACTGGTCCAACCGCAACCATTGTCGCGCAAAATCCTGTGCCAACGCATTACTACGAGGATCCAAGAGCATGTTATGGACTTGTATCGCCAAAACACTTGGGTCCGAAAGTTTTCCTGTTTTTGCCAGGGCTAACAACGCTGGATCGGGAATACTATTCCACAAGAAGAAAGAAAGCCGACTGGCCAATTCATAATCATCAAGCAGTTGATGGTCCGGGTTTAACTGCCCGGATCCCACCTCTTCCTGTTGATGAATAAAAAGAAAACGGGGTGATGCTAAAATAGCGGCCACCACTTTTTTCATGCTTTCAGAAAACGAATTGGTTTTTTCAAATTCACTCAAAAAGAAGCGGTGATATCGGTCAAGTACCGACTTGGACACCGGTTTTCGAAACCCTCGATACAACAGGTTCGCAATTCGATTCCTCGATTCCCCATGAACCTTGTCAGCCGGGCTTTCTTTGCCCAACTCAAAGGTCTTCGCATAATCCAGACAAAACGAAGGGAATTCGGGACTACTGACAATGGAACTTCCCAGCTTCAAAAACGTTTCCAACAGCAACGGTGAAATGCTGAGTTCCCGGCCGCGATTGTTAAATCCGTGCTCCGCTTGAAGGTCAATGGCAAATGGCACCACTCCGGTAAGAACTTCGCGCTCGATCTGAAATTTCCCGAGGGCCCGATTCCCAACCCGGATCTGATCTGGGAAATACCCGGAAGCAGGATCGAAATAAGGATAACCGGCCCGGATAACTTTTTCCGGGAGAGGATAAATATCACCCTTGAGATTCAACAGGTCACGAACGGCGTTGTTGTATTCGAAACGATTTAACCGGCGCATGACGATCACCGGAAGTTCATTCGATGCCTGAAGTGTTTCGTCGATCACGTCCCTTAAATAGTTGGCCACTCTCCGACGACTGGAATCCCGGGGCTGCAGCTTTTGTTCGGGGGGAGGCATTTCCTTTTGATCAATGGCACTGGCAACCTGTTGAACCAATTTTAGGTTATCCTTCAGCCTGTCCCGATTTTGAAAACTCCTTAAATCCAGTTCTGATTCTTCTTTCCTGCCACCGTGACAACGGACACAGTAGGTCCGCAAGAAAGCAACCACTTCGTCGTGGTTCGCTGAATTGGAATTTGCACTGGAAACCAGCGGTTTGGCCGGTAACGAATTGGGATTGAGATTCGTCAGTTTTAAGTAGTCCATGCCAAGCAAGTATTTTGACTTGCGGAAAAAAACAGCTTTCTGATTGGCTCCAGTCAAGACAAACGTCAGTCTATGGGTTCCAGCCGACAGCGTTTTTTTCCCGAGATCAATCACCTGGGCTAACTCCACCTTCGCTGAATAAAGATCTATCCGCGGTGAAATTTCTTTCCCGTCTAGTAGGAGCTGGAATTGGCCATAGTCGGGTGCCAAGGTCATCCGAAGCTTCAACTCGTATTGGGACGAATGGACCACCTGAAAAAGAAGATTACATTTTTCACCCAGCTTTCCATCCCACAGCAAATGCGCATTCTTACTCCACCCAGGCCCAAACTGTCCCATGGGCTGGACCCGTGCTGGATCTTCTCTCTTGAAATGGAACTCCCCTTCATACATTCCATTAAACGGGACCGGTTGCCGGATTTGGGTTTGCTGGGCAGACAGCCCACTCCCCCCAGTCAGGCTGCACACCGCAGTCCAGTACAAGATTCCCACAAGTGTCGATGAAAATTTGAACATCCCTCTAGTTTAAGCGGATTCAGTGGCTGCCACAAATTCGGGCCTGAGATACAATTGAGAAATCAACCTATAACACCGCCGGGAATCCAAAAACCTGCCATTGTGGTAAGTTAACGTTATCCGGTGCAGGAAAAACCAAGACAACTGTAAAACGCATGTCTGACCTGATTGAACTACAGAACATCGTCAAACACTACGGGAAAACGCCTGTTCTCAACGATGTTTCGATCAGTCTGCAACCTGGGGTTACGGGATTACTTGGGCCAAATGGCGCCGGCAAATCCACTCTGATCAAGGTCATCCTCGGACTGGTACGCATTACGTCCGGAACCGGTTCCGTAATGGGCCTCGATTTATTGCGAAAGGGAAAACAAATTCGGTCACTGGTCGGATATATGCCAGAAGACGATTCTTATATCGCGGGCATGTCCGGGATCGAAGTGGTTCGATATGCGGCGTGCCTCTCGGGAATGTCCGCCACGGAAGGACTGCGGCGTGCCCATGAAATCATGGATTACTGTGACATCGACCAGGAAAGGTATCGAGCGATCGAAACCTACTCAACCGGAATGCGGCAAAAAACAAAAGTCGCCCAGGCAATTGTTGCGGATCCTCCGATCCTGATTTTTGATGAACCAACCTCCGGTTTAGATCCGGAGGCTCGGGAATCGATGTTAAATCGGGTCCGAAATCTTGCCCTCCGTCTCAATAAGACGGCCATCGTCTCAACCCATATCCTTCGGGATGTCCAACAGATTTGCGACCATGTCATGATCATGGCCAACGGCAAAATGAAAATATCCGATCGGCTTGAAAACGTACACCGGCCGAGCTCACCCAACCTCTTTCTCACAATCCGGGGAGATCTCCCCAGTTTTCAAACTGCCATGAGCCGGTATGGAATTGAGTCCAGTCTGACAGAGAAAGATCAGGTCCAAGTCATCACGCTGGATGGAATTCTTCCCCGCGAAGTCTGGAAAGCAGCTCTGGAAACCGGCACCCAAATTCAATCGGCTATTCCAGCAAAGAATTCTCTGGAAACCATTTTCCGTGAAGCTGTAGGAGACGATGCCCGTGCCGGTTAATGATCTTGGTTACCGAAAATGGGATGGCGAAATCAGTTCAGCTTATTTCCGTTGGCTGACGATCGCACTGTCAGGCATCAAAATTGTCTTTAAAAGCCAATGGATCAAGCGAATTATGTTTCTGTCATGGATTCCAGCCCTGGCCGTGGGCGGGTTGTTTTTCTTTTACGAACAATATGTCGAAATTCGAGAAGACCAACCAGCCCTCAGCTTCAGCCGCAATCAAGATATCCGAGAATTCGAGGCGGTTCGCGGAGTTCTCCTCCTGTTTTCTTCAAATCGCCAAGCCGAGAGAGTGATTGAATCTTTCACGAAAGAACCCAATGAAGCCCGGGGGTACGTTTGGTCATTCATTCTCCTGCAAATGCTACGCAGGACCCAGGGATGGATGCTGCTTTTACTCATCGGTCTCATTGCGCCCCCTTTGATCGCCAAGGATATGCGATCAAGAGCCTTTCTTTTTTACTTTAGCAAACCGATTTCAAGAACGGATTACCTGATTGGAAAATTCTCGGTGATTGGTTTTTATGTCGGTTTTGTAACCATCCTGCCCGCGATTGCGCTTTACTTGTTCGGGATCCTCCTCTCACCCAACCTGAGTGTTATTGCGACGACCTGGGTTCTCCCTCTACGGGTGATCGCAGCCTGCCTCGTAATGATCGTACCGAGTTGCCTTATTGCTTTAACCCTATCCTCATTAACCACAGAAAGTCGATTCGCCGGTTTTGCCTGGTTCATGGTCTGGATTTTGGGATTTGTGGGCTATCAAATTGTCTCCACAGTTCAGCAACTGGACTTTGGTGCAAACTTTGAGCCCAGAAACGTGGATTCGCTTTGGAGACTGGTGTCCCTTTACGACTGCCTTGGATTTCTGCAAGGCTGGGTCATGGGATTGGAGGACAACCACCAATATGCAATCACCATGTCGGCGTTTGTCGTGGGAATTTGCGTTGCCTGTGTTTATACGATCCTGCAAAAAATTTCGGCTCCCTTAAAAGCGTAATATGATCCATTTTGATTCAGTGACGAAACATTACGGCCTAGTCAACGGGGCCAACGACGTCTGCATGGATATCGGACCAGGAGCGTATGGTCTCCTGGGTGAAAATGGATCTGGAAAAACCACCTTGATCAACTTGATCACCGGCCAACTCCGACCCACGATCGGCAAAGTCACCGTTTTTGGTGAAGATCCCTGGGGCAAAGAACAAATGCTAAGAAAAATAGGCCTTTGTCCTGCAGTCGACGTCCTGTACTCCAATGTTTCTGCTTTCGAGTGGGTGAATTACCAGACCCGCCTCATTGGCTTCACTTGGGCCGAGGCAAAAAACCGAACACTGCAGGCACTGTCGACCGTAGGCATGACTGATGCAATGCACCGGAAGATTGGAGGTTATTCCTTGGGAATGCGTCAGCGAACGAAACTTGCTCAAGCCATTGCCCATGAACCGCAGTTGCTGATTCTCGATGAACCGTTTAACGGGCTGGACCCGATTGGTCGGCAGGAAATGACCGAATTATTGAAGGATTATGTGAAACAAGAGCGAAGTGTCATCCTGGCAAGTCACGTACTCCACGAAGTTGAAGCCATTGATCCTGCACTTCTTTTACTGTCCAAGGGGCGATTACTTGCTCAAGGCTCGGCGCATGAAATCCGGGAAATCCTTTCAACACAACAGGCCCAGTTTACGGATCTCGGTAGCGGTGCCATTGAAACAACAGGATCTTTCGAAAATAAAAAAATGCTCGAGGTCTATGTGCGTTCTAGCGACAACTACCTGCTCGCCCAAAAGCTAATGGCCCTGACACGGCTCTCCAGCGTTCGCCTGTCAGCCAATGAATCTGAACTTACGCTTGGCACGACAGAGGTTTCTGAAACGTACCATCACATCGCGAAGATCGCTGCAGAGGACGATTTGGAATTTCACGAGTTGCGTTCCGCCGATGGATCATTGGATGATCTATTCTCATCATTGATGAAGATTCATCGAGGAGAAAACTGATGATTCTGGGAAAAGTCATAGCCACATTTGTCTTCGAATTTTCGCGGTCCCTGACAACCAGCCGAATTGCAACTAGCATGGTCCTGACCTTATTTGCACCCGTGATGCTCGGCTTGATTGGTTTTTTTAACCAAACGGACATCTACACTCGGATCCCCGCCATTGGCTGCTTGATCCTCATTGGAGTCTTCCATTTATTGGCCATCTTTTTGGCAGTTCTACTCTGGGCCACGCCAGTGGTTTACTCCGAACTTGAAGGAAAAACATGGACTTACCTCGCAATCCGACCCAACGGGAAATTGGCTTCAACTCTGGGCAAGTTTGTGAATGCCGTCTTCTGGGCAACCATGACGGCCTCGATTTCACTAACATGTTCTTGCATAGTTGTCAGTCGGTTTCTCGGAGATTTTGCCTTGAATACCAGCACCCCTAAAGCTGCCGACCTCTGGGTGATCTGGTATTCGGTACTTCCGTGTTTATTTTTAGGGTCACTGGCATTATCGGCAATTTTTATTCACATTGGTTTAATCGCGCATAAACGGGGGATGGTTTTTGCTGTCATTTATGGTGTTGTCGATTCCTTGCTCCAGTTGTTACCCGCCGTGATCCGACAATTCACCGTCAGTTTCCATCTGCGAAATCTGGCGATCAAAAATGCAAATTTTGAAGCAGCCGACATGCCTCAGGGCGTGGAAAATATAATGACGGATGACACGTCGATCTGGATGCACGCACTGGCATTACTGGCAATCACCCTCGTGCATCTGGGAGCATCGATTTGGTGGCTTCATGCACGAGAATACATCAACGCCGAAGAAGCGTAACTCTCGAGGCCGGACAGCGGCACCATTGCTGGGTTCTGGTTTACTGACGAAACTCTACCAGCGTGTGATCTTCTTCCCGCAATTCCTCCTCGATAATGCCTGCAATGATTTTCCAGTCTCCACCGGCCAATCCGGCACCAATCAATGGGTAACCGATCCTTTTCCCTGAGAATCTCGTTTTGATTTTCCGAAACGCAGACCGGATTGCTTCATAGTCTACCAGTGGCAATTTCCCGGAATAATGGTATTGAGTGTAGGCATTCACAATCGTCAGCTCGTGCATCGGACAATTTACCACGGCAAAACCAATCGTTCCTAATTTTTTCCGATCTCCTTTATTCGTCTGTCGATCCGCCTCGCGGGCCTCGGGGTACCGCTCACAGATGGACCGGGCGATCCCAGCCTCCATGCTATTTTGACAGTTGCACCCATGAACAATGACATCAAAATACCCGGTGGCCCCCAATTCCAGCAAATCACCTTTGGTTACTTTCATCAGTCGACGCGGGTAAAAACAAAAAATGGGGATGCAACCCACACGATGCCAATCCCATCAACTGGTTTTTTTGCAAATTGGCAGTGGCCGAAAATCCGCTGGCACCGAACATCACTTTGACGAGGTGTTTTCCTCTTGAATACAAAAAAGATGTTTTTCTCCCCGAATAAATAACTGGTTGCCAACCGGTGCTGGCGTTGCATCCACCATCTCACCAAGCGAATTCGTCGAGATCACCTGGAATTGGTCATCTTCTTTCAGAACGACTGTTCGCCCGCTACGGCCGGTCAAAAATACATAACCACCTGCTGAAACTGGCGACGCATAGATACTGGAAAGCCCTGAAACCCGGGTGGCCGTGTAATGGGGTTTCCCCGTTTTTGCATCAAAACAGGAAATCATCCCCGTTTTACCCTTGTGAAAATAAAGACGACCACCGGTTAACAAGGGCGAAGCTATATCTGGTGTGTCCCGGTCAACAGACCACACAACGCTTTGAGTTCCTTGGATGTCTCCTTTTCCATCGGGTTGAAACGCCCCCAAGAAAGCCCCACGAAATCCACTGCCAACAAAAATCAAACCCTGGCCGTAAACAGCCGAGGCACAAGGACGTTGCGTTTGACCTCCACAACGCCAGAGTTCCCTGCCCGAATCCAGGTCGTAGCCGCGAGCGTAATTTTGTCCGTTCATCACGACCTGTTGCTTGCCCCCGTTGTCAACGATCAGGGGTGTCGACCAGTTGGTGGGTTCGTCACGACTCGTTTTCCAGATCGTCTTCCCCGTCAACTTATCGAGTGCATAAAGGGCGGATGGACCTTCATGGTCCCAAGGAACGATAATTTTATTACCGACAATCGTCGGCGAACTGCCTTCACCAAATCCATTACGGGTATCCATTCTGCCAAAGTCGTCACGCTTCCAAACCAATTTGCCATCGAGCGTATAACAATACAGACCACGTGATCCGAAAAAAGCGTAAACGTGTTTTCCATCCGTGCAGGGAGACGCGGAAGCAAAATTATTGGTCTGATGCACACCTTGGTGCGGCGTCGCTTCGACTGAAGTTTTTTCCCAAAGTGTTTTTCCACTATTTCGCTCAAAGCAAAGCACCCGAAAGGCAGTTTTCACCAACGCCCCATTCCCGCGTTCCCGGTTGGTGCGTCCTGAACGGTCCTTACTCTGTTGAGCATCTCCCCGTGAACGATTTGGGGAGCTGGAAGAGGTCTGTGAAACAATCGCTGTGACGACAAAAACCCGATCCTCCCAGACCACGGGAGATCCAGAACCCCGCCCGTCGATCCTAACTTGCCACTTCACGTTCTGGGTGTCACTCCATTCAGTTGGTGGTGTCGCATTGGGCGCCCCCCCGTTCCCAGTAGGGCCACGCCAGTGACCCCAGTTATCACCCCACACGACCGCCGAAGGCACTCCAATAAACAAAATCAAAACGTACAGTAAATTTCGCCAACGATGTGAGTGATCCATGATTTTCGCTTTTTCCTTAAGTCCGTTGTGTGATATTGTAACCCGATTTTTCATCATTTGCCTTTTGATTGACTGCAAATACTATTATCGCCCCAATGAATAAACATCCTTTTCGACAATGTACCGTTCAACAGCACTGGGCGTCTGATAACGAAAACTTTTTTGTGTCATTGCAGACTGCCGGATCGATGTACTGCTAATTTCAACTTGGAGAGATTGAAAGGCCAAGGATTTAATCACCTGGAGATGAGGTTCGTCTACAAACTCCTTGAGCAACTCAAGATCAACCGGCCTGTTCCCGGGGCGGCTAAATACGATCGGAGTCGCCAGTTGGCAGATTTCTTTTGGAGATTTCCAAGTGTGAAATTCGACAAGCGAATCTGCACCCATTAATAAGAAAAGATCGTCCGTTTTCCATTGTTCACGTAAGTAACGCAATGTGTCGACTGTAAAGCTGACCCCTTCTCGATCCAGTTCACAGGTGCTGATTTGAAAGGACCGGTTGCCGCCAATAGCCAGTCGCAACATTTCCAGGCGAGCCGTGTTGGATGCAAGCTGTCGGTTTGGCTTGTGAGGAGGAATCCCGGCGGGCACAAAAAGGATCTGATCCAGTTTGGCTTCGTTCAAGGCCTGATTGGCCATTAATAAATGCCCAAGGTGCACAGGGTCAAAAGACCCTCCGAAAATTCCGACGTTCATGTTTTGCTTTCTGTCACTGCTTTTATACCCCGAATCCAATCTCAAAATCAAAATCAATAACGCCAAGATCACAAGGCAAGAACCAATCCGTTTTTTTTGCTAAGTTGTTATATATGCATCTGTCCCCAAAACGAAAGCTTGATTCAGTGAGTGAACAGCAAAATCTGTTTGATGTTAATCCTGAACCTTGGGTAATGGATGACATGGACGATTTCCAAACGGCGACGATCGTTTTTTCTGAGGCTCCTTATGGACCCTATGAATATATCATTCCACCTGAAATGTCGTCGAGTATCACAATCGGCATGCGAGTGCGGGTCCCCTTGGGAAAGAGGTCTCGAAAAGTATTGGGATATTGCATCTCGACTGATCAGGGGCGAGATAAATCGTCCACTTTTGACCGGAATCGCCTCAAGAAAATCGCATCGATCGTTGATGAATCTCCAATTATCCCAACAGCTCTACTGAAACTGGCGAACTGGATTTCTGATCATTACCTTTGTCCTCTGGGCACCGTGATCGAAACGATTGTCCCCGCTGGGGTTCGTTCTAAAGCTGGCACGAGGGAAATTGCCTTACTTTCTGTTCCCAATCAGATCGTGGCAAAACTGACTCAACTT
>JAZABE010000129.1:0-1020 GCA_036137535.1 Planctomycetota bacterium
AAATCCTCTTCAGTGGTCAACGCGACGAGATTGATATCGCCTTCGATTTCGCTTTTGGCTCCATGGCACTCGGTGCAGTGGTTTTTGAACTGCAGGCGAACTGCCGGGAAAACATCCTTGTGGGACGGGGGTTCCTCAGCCAAGATTGCGATGGAATTTGAGTTCCAAAGCAGGTAACACAGAAAGACCGACAAGCGTTTCATGATCGACGAAGTCGAGGGCGCGGGACTAAACACGCATCAGTATAGCCGATGGCAAGGACTCCGCTAAACCGGTTTTCTCAGGTTTTCTCTATTGTTTATTCGCTTAAAACAGGGCTGGCTTGAATCAAAAAAGGCCAAATTCAGTGATGTCACGGGATGGCTTGGACAAACAACCGGCCCGAATGTTGCTAGCGACCCACCTGCAAGTTTCGGTGAGTTTGCCGGTTCTTGCGTGAGGCAGTCTTTCGTAATTATTTGGGCAACGTTAGATTGACAACATTGAATCGGATTCGACCTTGGACTATTCCTTTCCTTGTTTAAAGTGAGTTGGCTCCCATGAAAATTCGCGGTTACCTGTTCTGTGCTGGGTTGTGTTTGTTGGTCGGAAGTTCAATCGTCGCGGATGATTGGCCTCAATTTCGGGGGCCGAATTCTGATGGACAGGCCAAGGGATCGGCGACCCCTCTGGAGTGGTCTGATACCAAAAACGTGGCGTGGAAAGTCAAGGTTCCAGGATTAGGTTGGTCGTCTCCATCGGTGGTTGGCGAACAGGTCTTTTTAACAACCGCGGTACCCAAGGGGGATGGTCTTTCCTTGCGTTGTCTTTCGTTCAATGCGGCCACCGGCCAGGAAATTTGGAACCAGGAAGTTTTTTCACTGGATTCAACTCCCAGGATCCACAAAAAGAATAGTCATGCTAGTCCGACGCCCTTGGTGAAAGCGGGCTCGGTCTATGTCCATTTTGGAACCCATGGAATGGCGAAGTTGTCGGCCAAGGATGGAGCCATCGATTGGAAATGTACGGAACTGCAGTATC
>JAZABE010000130.1:0-1434 GCA_036137535.1 Planctomycetota bacterium
ATTCCACGCAAATTTTAAGAACGTGACTAAACCTGCGGTCTCAGGCAAGCCACAGGCAGCAAAAGACGCGAATATTCTCCATCAATTTGGCGAACTGCCCGTTAGTTTTTCGGAAGCAGCTGAAAACTACCTTTGAGAACCTCGCCATTTCTTAACACAAAAAATTCGACGTAGTTGGCGGTGTAGACCTGCTCTTGATCGATGATGTAGGCAATGTGCCCTAAAGAGGTCGTTTCCCACTCGTGAATTCCCAGTAACACATCGCCTGGCCGAATGTTTTGAGTCATGGCCTGGCTCCCCGAACGAATATGCGTGACCTGCAATCCTCCGCCATACTTAGTCGACAGTTGCCTGAATTCTTGACTAGGAATTTCAGCAAGTTTCAATCCAATGATATTCCATACTTTTGCCTCAAGGTTGTTCACACCTCGGTCTGTTGGCGGCGACACCACTGACGCCGTCAACTCGGATTGAATCCCAAAGGTCTCGGATCCACGGCGAATCTTCAGCGATACTTGGTCCCCATCTCTGCGGCCAATCATAAATCGCTCGACATCAAACAAATTGGTGACATCAAGCCCATCAATCGAAATAATCTGATCACCTTTTTGGAGATCTAATCCCTCTCTGGAGTTATTGACCATCAACCGCGGCCGCTCAAATTCGAAATCAGTTGACACTTTGACTGGCAGGGATAGCCTGGATTTATTCTCTTGCCGAATCAAGCCCGCGACAATTTCCATCGCCGGGTTAACGGGAATGGCAAAACCAATATTTTGTGCACCCATTCTCACCGCGGCATTAATCCCGATCATTTCACCGTTAATATTGACCAATGGGCCACCTGAATTTCCCGGGTTGATTGCAGCATCGGTCTGGATCAGATTGAAATAAGTTTGTTCGTCACTCACCTCAACGGTTCGATTTAACTCACTCACATGGCCTACGGTAATGGTGTCCTTGTAGCCGTACGCATTTCCGATTGCGATCACAGTCTCTCCCAACATTAAATCGCTAGAAGTTCCACGGGGCATCACCGCCAATTGCTTACCAGTGTTGATCTTAATAATCGCCAGATCGGTTCGAGGATCGTGGGCGATTAACCGAGCGGTGAGCTGAGTTTTATCGGAAAGCGTGACACGGACGTCTGCAACACCCTGGACCACGTGATAGTTGGTCACGATGTAGCCCCGTTCATCAATGATCACGCCGGTGCCCATTCCATTGACCTTGCGGAGGCGATCATTTGATCCGTAAGGTTCGTCGTCCTGAATGGTCTTGCGAACATTGATACTGACAACGGAAGGACGAGTGCGTTTAATCGCACGGACAATTGGTGTTTCACGGTTTGAACGAAGCAGTTCATCTGCGGGAAGCTCAACCGCCAAGAGCCATTGGATTACGCCAAAACAAAGCAAACCGTAGCGGCAAATC
>JAZABE010000131.1:0-5199 GCA_036137535.1 Planctomycetota bacterium
CCTCGGCAAACTTTTGTCCAGCTGCGGGGTGAGTTCCGCCCCCCCGGTCATAAAGTCCTGCCCGCAACGTTTTCCACACTTCATCCGTAACCGACCCCAACGCCCGATTATTTGCATGCGGCGACGCGGGAAAAAAACCGACTTGATCTGGCAAGGTGGATCATGTCCAAAGAAAATCCGCTGACACCCCGAGTCCTGGCTAACCGAATTTGGCAACACCTGTTCGGTGTCGGTTTAGTCAAAACTGAAAATGACTTTGGCTACCAGGGTTCCTTACCAACCCACCCTGAATTACTGGATTTCCTAGCAACCGATTTGGTCGAGCATCAATGGAAGCTGAAGCGGATGTATAAAAAAATTGTGATGTCTTCGACTTATCGTCAATCCTCCAATTTTCGTCCAAAACTTTTTGCCAAGGACCCGGCAAACCGGTGGTTAGCCAAACAAAATCGGTTCCGGGTTCAGGGAGAAACAGTTCGTGATTTGGCTCTTTCAGCGAGTGGTTTACTCAGCCGAAAAATGGGGGGGCCCTCCGTATTTCCTCCTATTCCTCCCAATGTCATCGGAACCAGTTCAGCAAACCACCGCTGGCCCGAAAGCCAAGGCGAAAATCGCTTTCGCCGCGGGGTCTACATTGCGGTTTACCGGGCCAACGTCTACCCAATGCTCTCGGTTTTTGACGGACCTAACCGCGACCACCCCTGCACCAGGCGAACCCGTTCCAACACTCCCCTCCAAGCCTTGACCCTGGCAAATGATGCATCCTTTATGGAAATGGCAAAAGGCTTTGGCAAGAGGATCCTAGCAGAATCCGCGACCCAAGAAATAAACGCACGTATCAAAACGGCTTACCAAATCAGCACCGGCAGAAATCCCACGCCGAGCGAGGCCTCCCGCCTGAAACTCTATTTCAATTCCATGACAACATTTTACCGATCTCACCCGGAGGAAACCCGGCAGATGGCGGGCGAAAACAACCCCCAATACGCAGCCTGGATCTGCGTTGCCCGAGTCCTGTTCAACCTCGATGAATTTATCACACGCGAATAAACTCAATAATGCCCAACACAAGTCCATCAGCAGCGTTGCTTCCCGAAACCCGTCGTCATTTTTTTGGAACCTGTGCCAACGGCATCGGCAAGATTGCTTTGGCTAATTTAATGAGTGGCGGCAATTTGCTTAACGGCCGCACCGCAGCAAATGATGCCACCCCTTTTTCAGTCCAACCGGCCCAATATCTACCCAAAGCAAAGAGGATTATCTATCTTTTCATGGCCGGTGGGCCTAGCCAACTCGAGCTTTTTGATCACAAACCGGTCTTGAAACAATTCCACGGCAAGCCACCTTCGAAAGCAATGCTAGACGGCAAAAGGTTTGCCTTCTTAAAAGGCAATGAAAAGCTGCTGGGACCGACCCGGGCATTTCACCGAGTTGGAAAATGCGGCCGGGAGGTTTCCGATCTCTTGCCAAACCATGCCAAGATCGTTGACGACCTCTGTTTTATTAAGACCGTCAAAACCGATGTTTTCAATCATGGCCCGGCAAAGATTTTCATGAATACCGGTTCGGCACAAACTGGGCGACCCAGCATCGGATCCTGGCTGAGCTACGGCATTGGTTCTGAATCCGATAGCCTGCCCGGATTTGTTGTTTTGCAAAGTGGCCCCAGGGGCCCCCGGAACGGTGCCCAACTCTGGTCCAGTGGTTTCCTTCCATCGACGTACCAAGGCGTCCCTTTCAGGAAAGGGACCACTCCGATCCTTAACCTGAACACTCCCAAGGGGGTCGGAGGACTTTCTGAACAAGAAAAATTCGTGAAAACTGTCAGTGACTTGAATCGCATCAAATTAGACGCGGTCGGCGATCCAGAAATCAAAACCCGGATCGCGGCCTATGAAATGGCTTACCGGATGCAAACCAGCGCACCCGAGTTAATGGACCTTAGCCAGGAGACCCAGGAGACGCTAGATTTGTACGGTGTCCAACCGGGACAGACCTCGTATGCCGCAAATTGCCTACTGGCTCGCAGGTTGGTGGAAAGAGACGTCCGTTTTGTTCAACTTTACCACACGAACTGGGATCACCATGGGGGCGGCGGAGAAAACCTCACAAAGGACCTTCCCAAACGTACCGAAGAAATCGATCGGGCAACCACCGCACTAATCCTGGACCTGAAACGTCGAGGCTTGCTAGAAGACACGCTCGTAATTTGGGGTGGCGAATTCGGCCGAACACCAATGGGTGAAATCAGGGCCAGTATCGGGAGAGATCACCATATTGAATCTTTTACAGTCTGGTTGGCTGGCGCAGGTGTCAAAGCCGGAATAGAGTACGGTCAAACCGATGAACTGGGTTTCACCGCGGCCGAAAATCCTGTTCATGTCCACGACCTGCATGCCACCGTTTTACACTTAATGGGACTGGATCACCAAAAGTTGACCTTCCGATTTATGGGACGAGATTTTCGATTGACCGATGTGCATGGACAAGTCGTTAACGCACTCCTGCAATAAACTCAGGAATTCTCGAAGAGAGCCCTCCCCTGAAAAATTGCCAAAACTCTTCGAGCAGGTCGCAGGTTGTCGGCCCCCATTCACTTCACTAGTTAAGCGCACCCAAGATCACCGAACCAATTTTCTTTGCCAGGGGGATGGTTTGTTGAAATTTGAAATTGGGATTTTTTCCATACCACCATTGGTCATACCGACCCGACTTATTTTCTTTCACAATCTGCCAGGTTCGACAAACCTGAATTTCAGGGTACCGTTTCAAAACTTCAGCTGCCCAGGCATTCTGTAATTTCATTCGCCCCGGAACCATCTTTTTGGCATCCGCCTCTTCAAATTCAAAGTCAAATCGCTTTTTTTCTGGGATCACCCCTTCCCGATCCATATCTGTCGCATTAAACCCAAACGGGATCGGAGTCGATTCAATCCAGATTAGCTTGGCGCCGGTTAACTTCAGCTTTTGAATTGCTGCATCGAGATTCGCTTGGTAATTTCCTTGCAGCATCTCGCTATCGGCATGACCAAAATTAAAGGCAATCACGTCCCACTGGTATTCAGGTTCTCGGTAGAGTCCCAACCACCGATGAAATTTGGAGTGGTTGATTGATCCCTGGCAATTGGCATGGGGATGGAACAAACTGACCTTTCCAGCAAGTTCCTTGTGTAACGCTGGAAAGTAGTTAAAAGAAACCGTATCACCAATCACTAGGCACCGCGGCAGTTTGGGATTTTCACGGTTCACCTGCACAGCAAGCGGAACAAACTCGACCCGTTTGGCCACCACCTGCCCGTCCTCAAAGTCACCATTGACGAAAACTTCCGTTCTTCCAGGCACCAGGTCAGAGATTTCGAACCCTTCAAGCCGGACCGTATCCAGATCAGGTCGAACCGATATTTCCTTTCCGCCAATCGTCGTTTTGAACAAGCCAAGCTCACTGGAAGCAACCAGTTCACCGACCATTACCGGAAAAACTGCATTACCATAACCCGGTTGTTGCTGGACCGGGGTAAGCGAAAAACTATTCAGTTCAACCGGATTCCGAGCCAAAGCTTCTAGCCGTTGTCCATCTGTCGCGAAGTCATTCTTGAAAAAAAGCCTTTTAGGCAACATGAAATCAACGGCCTGGTTATTTTTGGATCGACCGTCGGGAGCGGACATTGGAATTGTAACCGTCGCTGATCTTTCGCTCCAATCGATCGTTGGACGGACCAGTCGTGCAGCGATGACCGTGAGTGGATTCAGTTGAACACTATAATCCTTGCTGGCTCCCTGGAGGGTAAAAGAGTACTTCTTTCTTTTTTTGACGATTCCATCAAAAAAAGCAATCTTGTTTTCAGGGTTCTGTGCTGGATCTTGCCCAAGACCAAAATGCCCCAGATATCCAAACCAGCAAACGATTGCCATAATAATCGCACGGTTAAAGTTCATTGGAATCCAAAAATTAAAACCGGAAACTGGAATCATAATGGTGTTCAAATGTAAGCCAGGCTAAGGTTGCCCCTGAACCTTAGGGTTCATTATGTCGTAAACAATCCGTGGCGCGTGCCCTGCCGTACAGAAAAAAGGAATAATCGATGCAAAACCAAGTCTTGATTGAACGGATGGTCAACCTGCTTAGTCCGCAATCCAACATTATCTTGAACATGTCCACTGAGGAAGCAGTCGAACGGGTCGGCTCTGGAGATCCGCAAAGAGTTCGCGAGATCGACGGACAATTTGCATTGGTCCACAAACAGGGAACCGTTGTCCGATTGGCCAGATCGATCGGTCGCCCAATGCGGTACTTCCTTGCCAAAAAATCAGATGGCCCGATCTTAGTGGTTGCCGAACGGATTTCAGAAATCAAAGATTTTCTCGAACAAGAAGGAATTTCTGAACAGTTTCATCCGACCTACACCCGCATGGTCCCCGCCCATTATGTTACCGAATTGGCGTTGGTCGGCTGCCCGGATCCAAACCCGGTTTACACACGTTATCTGGAATCCAATCGCGACGTTTTACCTGCAGACCTCAACGCAATTGGCCAAGCCTATATGGGAAGCGTGGCCAACGAAATCCAATCGTGGCTGGATTCAATCGACGACCGCGAACCCATTGGCGTTCTTTTCTCTGGAGGAATCGATAGCGGAGCTATCTTGGTCTTGACTTACCATCTATTGCTTCAACGGGGACAATCTGCATCGCGGCTCAAAGCTTTCACGCTCTCGGTTGACAGTGAAGGGAGTGATGTTGAACAGGCTTCAAGTTTCCTGAAATCAATGGATCTGGACATGTTACTGGAAACAATAGACGTTGATTCCACGTCACTGTCCTATCAAAAGGCCATTCAGACGATAGAAGACTATAAGCCGTTGGACGTACAGTCCGCGACCATGGCCCTAGCCACCGTTGAAGGAATTCGAAAACGGTACCCTGACTGGAAATACCTGCTGGACGGGGACGGCGGCGATGAAAATCTTCGCGATTACCCTATTGAAGAGAATTCGGAACTAACCATTCGGAGTGTTCTCAACAACCCATTTTTCTACCACGAGGGATGGGGAGTTGATAAAATCAAACATTCGATCACTTATTCAGGTGGACAAAGCCGGGGACATGTTCGAACCTATGCTACCGCGGCACAACAGGGTTTCATTGGATTTAGTCCTTTTGCCACTCCGAATGTCATTGCCACAGCTGAAGGCATCCCTT
>JAZABE010000132.1:0-1038 GCA_036137535.1 Planctomycetota bacterium
TCTGGGTCTTTGGCTTGAAGTAAAATCCCCAAAAGGTCATTCTTGTGTTTTGTTGACTGCCTTTCGTCGAGCATCTTCTGGATGAACGCGTGAAATTCGCGGAGCGTTCGATTCAGTTTTCGATTGCGAGTCGATGGAAACCAGGGGGCTCGAATAACCGGGAGCGGTGATTTGGCGCAGTAGTTGTCGATTGTGTGCGTCCATTCTCGAATCTTGTCACTGATACTGCCGAAGTTGTCACTGAATAAAGTGCGGCCGACGATCTCGAGGGTTAATCGACTCATCTCTGGGGCAATGTCGAACGGTGAATCGTGGTTGGGGCGTGCTTGCCAGCGATCGAGCATCTCGTTTGTTGAATCGATCATCACCGGGAAAAATTGTTCGATAGCTCGATGGCCAAACACTGGCTGCATTAATTTACGTTGGCAACGCCATTGGCTGTCTTCGGAGACCACTAGCCCATCGCCGAAGGCATTGCGAAATCGACGGTAGATTGCCGTGTTTTTGTCGAACGTTTTGTTGGTCTGTTGAATAACGGTCTTAATCAGATCAGGGTGATTGATCAGGTAGAAATTAAACACCCCTCGATAGTGAACAAAGTCACCGAACCGATTTGCAAGGTGGTCGAAGAAGATGGCAGGGTTTCCAGCGAGCATCCATTGTCGGTAACCCCACGGAGGCTTCGCGAGTTCACCCGAAAATCCTTGTGCTATGGGGTGATTCAATTCATTTGACATTTGATTGAGTTTCACTTTCGGTCATTAAGATGCCCGCGTTCAGCATGTGTTTTTCCCGGCCTGCTTCTTTCGTTCCGTGTCTGGATAGGTCTCGGTGTGCGGCGTGTCCTTTTCCGCTCAGTTTTCCATGATTCCCCGGAGGCTATTACTCTCGAATCGACCACTTGTGTTCGTATGTTGTAGCGAGATCGGAACACTGTATGAAAAGATAAAAAGTGTCCAGTAGCATGGAAAGCATCAGACCGATTCTTATTACCACCTCCATTCACTTTCACGCATTGAAATGGAAGTTGCATTCGCA
>JAZABE010000133.1:0-1473 GCA_036137535.1 Planctomycetota bacterium
ATGGCATTGGTAAGGTAATCGCTGATTGCCGTGTTTTGGTTTTTCCAAACTTCGGGTTTGATTCCGCTGACCAAGGGGATACTCATCTGCCCTTTGACCAGACCTGGAAATGGTTTCAATCGGTAGGGTGTTTTATAAAGGGTTCGAAAGCGAGTGTAAGTCTTCCCATCCTCAGCATGGATTTTAATCACGGCCCCGTAACGACCGGCTCGAGACGGTTGTTTTACCTCGCGGTAATCGGACCCGTAGAAATGGGTTTGGATACGATAGTTTCCCAGCAAGGCTGTTGATTGCTGCCGATCCACGAAGTCACACTGGGGAAATTCGTTCTCAGAAAAAACAGAGGGTTGAAACTGGATTTGAGCAACTGTCATCGCCTTGGCGCGGGAGGCTCCATCCTGGGTGTAGGAAGGGGTTAATGGCAGTGTCGCAGATAAGCAAAGAACCAGCAGGCAATGAATTGATTGTGTGTGGCATGGTAAAGTTTGCATTCAAAGAGTTTCCAGTTTGAGCAATGGTATGGATTGGCCCAGCCTTTTAGTATTCAACCGTTGGCGTCGCCGTGAGTTGATTTTAATGTAAGCTTTATCAAAACGTATGACGTTGACATCTCGTTTTCCACATCAACCAACGGTGGAGCCGGTGTATTGGGCAGTACATTGCAAACCTTCACTCCCCAGACAGCAATTGAAAAGCCATTTGCACCGCGGCTCAGTCGTCAATATTGATTTTTGGTGTACCCCGGTTGGCGGTCAGCCCAATCTCGATCCCTTGCTTCAGTGTTCGAGTTCCTTCGTCATCAGTGATGGCAATACTGTAAAGCCCAGGGCAGATCCCGGAAAGTGCTTCTCCTTGGGTCTGGAAAATGACAAACCCATTGGAATCAGCAACCCCATTTGCGGGAGGAATTCCGGTGAAAATGGGATCTGGAATCAGCTTGATTGCGACGCCTTTAACCGGGGTTTGCTTCGATTCTAAATACGCAGCGGCTGTAATTAGACCAACCTGTCGATCGTCGTGGAATTGAAGCCGCGCCTGGATTTCGGCAACGGTGAGCACTCCATTTTCGTCTTCGTCCCCGGTCGTAAATAATGCGTTGAGTGCAGGAGAGCATTCTTCCAATTCAAGAACGCCATCCTGATTGGTGTCGTATTGATCAATCGCTTTTTGGGCGCTGGCTTTAGGCGTCAATGTCTTCATTGGCACGATTGACTGCTGATTGCAGGCCACCAGAACTACAGCCAAGATGAGGACCCCCACGACGCGATAGGCATTATTGGTAAACATTGGCACCAATTTTTCGGTTGCCGAAGGCTTTCCAAACTTCGGGTGCAATAGTGTAGGGAATGGCCCGAACCGAACCATCGCAATGGGCGATGTTTAGCGTTGCGACGTGTGCGCTGCCAAAAACGATGGTGGAGTCGTAACCTTTGCGATCGCGCTGAGGTGGCAAGAATGTCGTCCGACAAATAT
>JAZABE010000134.1:0-1217 GCA_036137535.1 Planctomycetota bacterium
TTGCTAGCGATTTTATTTCATCGAAGTCAGTGGATTTGGCCTCGGAGACATAATTGGGTTGAATGCCAACTGCTGCGTAAACGTTGGGAAATTTCCTGGCAATTTCAACGGCGCGTCGGCTGTCAACAACAGTGGTTCCTACCACCAGAATGTAGGTGACGAACTGCTCATTGGCTCTACAGATTGTCTGGTCAACGATATTGTTAAATTGTTCATCGTTGAGATGCGTATGAGTGTCAAACAATTCCATTCGATTGACTTGGCTGACCTAGTTATCTGACTGTTGCCAGGAAGATTCAAACGACTGGCCGTGGGTTATATCTTTTTCCAGATCTTCCCACAGGGCGACTTCGGAGTCACCGATTTTCCAGGTAAAAAATGCAACTTCATCATTGATCCGTGTCGGAAAGGCAACGATGCCTTTGATGGGTTCACAGGGATGAACCCCCAAGTCATAAAGTTCTTCCAGAAGCTCTTGCAATCGATATTTGTCACGATCGAGTGTTTTTTCGATTTGCTCCAATTCATCTCCGTAAAGTTCAGAACGTTGAAATGAACCGTAGCCGATCGAATCCAGCCGGTTTTGTCTTTCAACCAGTTCATTCGCTAGGGAAACGACATCCGCCAAGATGAGTTTGACTAGCGGAATCATGGCATTGGCATCAGCGGCAGTGAAATACCGGGTGATGTCCGATTCGTGAATTTTGGGAGCGGAGTTGTGCATAGTCACTGATGCCGAAAAAAATACCTGTTCTCGAATTATTCACTGCTGTTCCAAAAAGTGAAGTGGCCATCGAGCGGGAAATCCGGGAAAGGAAATTCGAAAAATGGCAAATTCTGGTTTCAATGGCTCATCGCACCTGCCTAAGAGGTTTTTGTTTTTTCGTAAACCCTTTGACTGTATGGGTTTAAGGTTTTTTGGTGGTTTACCCCGGTTTTCAGACGATTGCATGTTGTTTTGCGGAAGCCTCCAAAAATAGGAAGAAACCAGTCGCTTGGGCGGACAGGTTTGACTCAGCCCCAAGATTTCTTAGATTTCCAAGGGAGTGATTTTTGAAATTGACTCGCTGAATACCCGCAGTTCTGCAAAACCGAGGACAATAAGGATGAGGTTTCCTTGATTACAAAGGGGGCAAGTATGTTGGTTTTATCTCGAAAGAAAAACGAAAGAATCGTCATCAATGATGAAATCTCGGTCGTTGTCGTTGAAATTCGGG
>JAZABE010000135.1:0-1314 GCA_036137535.1 Planctomycetota bacterium
CAGGGAGGTCATTTTTGTGATGCCACCCGAGCGGGTCATTCGCTGGGAAACCCGGAATTGCAGCGGGAACCCCTTTCTCTCTGCCAGCTGGCGGACCATGCCATTAAAAAAAAGATCATCTGTTGCATTAAAAACGAACTGGAGATCGCGGTTATCCAGATGCTGGAAATTTCCATTCCGCCAACCTGGTCGGCAGGCGACGGCGGTTTGGTAAATCCTGCGGGATATGGCCCTAGACTGCGATGGCGAAAGGCTTTGCCTCGAAATGAAGTGTTTGAGGTGGCTCATTGACAACCGTATTTGGAGCTGGACAGACAAGTTTCCCACAATCGGAAAACTGCTGCCCATTCTGATAAATTTGCCGATTTATGGCCATAACAGTAGAAAAATTTGACTTTTAGTGACATTCGATCGATCTTAATGCAAGCACTATATTTTGTGTTGACAAGGTTCGCAGCACCGATATATTGGGCTCCCGCCACTTTTGGAAAACTGGCCGTTGAGAGGGTTGGGCTGTTTAGGCAACCTTTTCCAGGAATGGTCCAAAAGGGCAAATTTAAACGGATTTGCAATGGCAAAGTTCATTCTTTGGACGTGCGGCAATCGTTCCCGAGCAAAAAAATTTCGCTAGCTTGGACCGGACGTGTCGCCAACATCAAGGAAGATAAACAATGTGTCATGGAAGACTCGCTCTGTTACCGCTGGCGTGTCGAGTGGCACCAAATTTTGGCGGGTCGCCGGACAAGGCGATGGAATTTCCTACAGAACGGGATTAGATCAAGGAGATCGATGGAATGGTAGATAAAGTCGTCCAACAAGAAATGATTGTCAAGAAACGTGATGGCCGCATGATTCCCTTTGAGCGGGAATTGATTTCACGGGCGATTCAAAAAGCATTCCGAGCCGACCTGGGCATAGGCGTGAGTGAACCGCTCAAGATTGACCTGGTCACCGAGATCGAGGAGATCACCAGCGAAGTGGTCAATCACGTCTTCGATGCATCTCATTCACCCGAGGGTGCCGATGTTGAGAAGATTCAAGACTTTGTCGAACAAGAGTTGATGCGGGCTCAGTATTTCTCTGTGGCGCGGCGCTACATTCTGTACCGTGCTGAGCAAACGAAAATCCGGCAGTTGCGTGCCGAAGAGCGGATGGAGAGCACATCCCCGTTCCCGCAAATGATGGTCCAGCGGGAAAATCGTCTAGAGAATTTTGATTTTGCCCGACTCCGCAGCCAAGTTGCGACGGCCTGCGAAGGTTTGGGTGAAGAGTGTGATGCCGAAGAACTGTTCGCTGAGGTTGAAAAACAGTTTT
>JAZABE010000136.1:0-1728 GCA_036137535.1 Planctomycetota bacterium
TGATTCGCATCTCGGATCATTTTTACAAAGCAGAAGATTACAACATTGCGGCACAAGTCGGGAAAAAGTTCTTGGAAAAATTTGAAGGGCACGAACATGCTCAACGCATGGCATTTCGTATCGGGCAGGCCTTGTATAAGAACGAAGAATACTCCCAGGCTGGAGAATCGTTTGACCGGTTTATGAAACTGTTTCCAGAAGACAAGCTCAGTGCGGACGCTTTATTCTGGAGCGGTGAAAGTTTTCGAATGGCAAAGAATAACCAGCTGGCATTTCGCCGATACAATCGTTGTCGCTGGGATTTTCCTGCGAGTGAAGCCGCCAAGTTTGCCCGCGGGCGATTGGCATTACCTGAAATGCTCAACCAATTTGAAGCTGAAGCTAACAGCATCGACAGCGATAACTAATCAACCGTTAGAAACCAGATGTGCATGTCTCCCGATTTAAGCCTGGAGTCGAATACCGACCATAAGGAATTGACAGAATGAACTTTCAAAGAGTGAAACATCGCTTAGGTTTCCGGATTTTGGCAGCAGCAGTGCTGCTATTCATCATTGGGAATTTGAGTTTAGCTCAGGATGACATCCTCAAAGAATTGGTGGGTGAGAACCAGGCGAAACCCTCCTCCCAACAAGAGGCAAATACAGCTGGCCAAACCACTCCGGCGAACCCCAAAAATCGACCGACGACTGAAAAAACCGAGGCGGATTCAAGCGAGACTCGGGATGCCAAGAAAACTGAAACTCAAACCAATGCCTCCGAATCGACCAAGGAAACGACAGATGAAAATCCCAGCGAAACTCAGGCAAATCAACCCAGCGCTTTCCAGCAATTCCTCGATTCTGGCGCCTTGGGTTTGTTGCTTCGTGGTGGCATCTTCATGTGGCCTATTTTATTCATTGGAATTCTTGCTGTAGCCGTGATCATTGAACGCTACCGTAGCCTCAGAATGTTGAATGCAGATGACCTGGAGGTCCGCAACCAGGTTCAGCAACTTTTGTTTGAGGACAGAATTGAGGAGGCTTTGGAATTGTGTGACACCCAACAAGGGCCTGTTCCCGCCGTATTATCTGCCGGCCTTCGAAAATATTATGTGTTGCGAAAACTGGGTTACGATGCAGCTCGAACCGAGGAACAGGTCGTTAAAGCCATGGACGATTACAGTGTCCACATTGTCGCCGGACTGGAACGCCATCTACCGGTTTTGGCAACGGTTTCCAGTGCAGCACCCATGCTTGGTTTTCTCGGCACCGTCCAGGGGATGATTGTCGCTTTCCAGCAAATCGTGGAACAAATGGGAGAAACAAATATTGTTGAAGCTGCAGCCAATGGAATTCAGGTCTCCCTTTTAACAACTTGCTTTGGCTTGATTGTTGGAATTCCCGCTTTTGTCGCATTCAACTATTTCACCAGCGTGATTAACCAATTTGTCCTCCAGGTAGAACAGTCTGCCACTGAATTGATTGAAAACGTTTCAATTCAGTTAGCTGCTGCTGGCATGAACCCAGGTAACGAGTAACGCACCGTGAAAGAACGTCGTCAAAGAAAGTTAATGGTGGAACCTCCTGCAAGTGCAACTGGGGATATTGCATTTAACCTGATCGTGTTCTTTCTCGTATGTGCATCCGTACAACCTGACAGTGGACGTCAACAAACGCTACCCCGAAGTGAGCAAGAGGCTCAGGAACAGTCTGAAAACATTGAGGTGCAAATAGGACGCAATACCGT
>JAZABE010000137.1:0-10896 GCA_036137535.1 Planctomycetota bacterium
TGATGAAAAGGATGAAAAAGGAAGGGTCCAGAAATCCGGAAGTGTTGTCCCTAATCCCGCTGATCAAAAACATGGTTCAGGGGCGAACTGCGGGTTTGGGTGATCTCGGTCGCAAGGGAACCGTAAGTGTCCTCGGGTTGCTTGACAACCCAAAAATTCGGAAAGAGCTGGAGATTGTCGACCGGCAATATGCAGAATGGCAAGCCGTGCGTGAGAAAATCCATCGCCGGATCGCCAGCGAAGTTTCCCGGACGGATTTTTCGAAAGAGGGAGAGGCAGCAACGCGAATTCTGGGAATTCACAAGGCCGCAGAGCAAGAACTCAGAGAGCTGTTGCTTCCACATCAAGCGAAACGCTTGGAGCAAATAGCCACTCAATCTCGCCTTCAAAAGCAAAGCCTTGCCCGTGTTTTAACCAGTGACCCTTTTAAATCAGAGCTGGGCATTACCGATTTTCAGTCACGGGAGATTCGACAGGCCGAGCAAGAAATCGAGGCGGAGTTGGCAGCTGAATATGGAGAGCTGCGAAAGCGAGCTCAGGAAAAATTGCTTTCCCGCCTCAAGCCAATTCAAAGAGATAAAGTCAAAGAACTGGTTGGAACCTCTTTTGAATTCCAGGCCAAAAAAGAAGACAAAAAGGCAATCAAAAAGAAAAAGAAACAAAAGAAGTGAGAGAGTTCCTGCCGCACATTCATAGATGGGGTCTGCCCGGTCAGTGGAGGCCGCTTGGCCGGCCGGCGGGTCCGTTGATGGAACTATTGAGTTTCGCTGGCAAGCCCAAGCAGCGATGGGTTGACGCCGTGTTTTTTGAGGGCGTTTTGGTATTTTTCATAGTAGCGAGAATATTCCTGATGCATTTCCTGTGCAACGTTGTCACCCCGGTGAACCCGATCCAGAACCGGGCTAATTTCGTTTAGCCAGTCGGTTTTTCTTTTGCTGACAAACTGGCTGATTCCGGACTTGTTGACGATCAGGTAAAAACACGAACTGCCCGCATCAATCTTTTGCAACAGTCTGCCTTTAAGGTCGAAAAAAAGTCCCATGCGGGAGAAATTTAGTCCCGTGCCGCTGTCACGAACTGTCGGTGGGAAAAACCAGGCAAAGTTCGCAAATGATTTTGCCTTGGCTAACGATTCGATCTCGATGAGTTCCTCCCGGGTGAGCAGGGCTGGATTCCCGTAAAAATAAAGTCCTGCGGCGCCGATAGCGATTGCCGGGTCAAAGGGCTTTCCGTGGGTGTCGGTACTGCCCCATCCTTCCAGCTTCTTTCCAATAGCTTGGGATGGAAACGGTTCCGGTAATTTGACGAATTTGGAAACAAGTGTTTCATGGGGTCCAACTTTAACTTTGGTGGCAACGCTTTCACTAAAAGAGAGGTCTTGAAACAAAATCGCCAAAGAAACTCCGGAGACAGCTTCGGAGGACGAAATCTTTTCGGAAAGCAACTCGGTTGGCAGACGAATCCCGACGATCGTTTTTTCATGCGAGTCAATTCTGCAGGCCACCCTTCCCCAATCCGTCTTAAAAAAAACATCGGCAAACCGGACTCCATCGATTTCAACCCACCTGGTTTCAGATCGGTTGGCTTTGTCCAGCCACCCAGAATCGGTGCCGTTGAATAGGTGAGCGGCAATTCCAAGAAACCTGTTTTTGTCAGCGGGTTTCAGCGTTTCATTCCACGGGATGTCGTCACCACCGAATGCGAAATGTTGGGCAATGGAGTCAGCGTTCAGTTGGTCCCAGGAAGCAACAGGGTTTTGGTTCAGGCCGAGTACTTGTCCATCTAGATTTTGGGATTGCGCGTCCAGCACCCGGGCGAGGGTCGTGCTGCGATTCCCAGTAATTTCTAGCTTAAAACGATGAAATTGTGCCGATTGGTTTCGAGTAATTTGAGTGGAACAAGGATGCACTTCTTCGTACGGGGTGCCATTGAGTGTGTATTGCAGAACCAGTTTTGCCTTGTCGGAATAGAACAGAGCTTCTCGGTAGCGAGACTGGATCTGATCCAGGTCGAGTTGGACTTTGGGCTCTGGAGGGTTCGTTTTGGATGGGTTCTGGGGGCGGCAGGCGAATGGCAATATCAGGATAAGGAATGCGGCGAGAAAACGGGTCAGCCGGGGCGACCGCTGAGGCTGTAATCCAAAAATCGATGCGTGAGGGGGTTCCAATGCTTTCATGGGATCTGTTGCATTATCGTCGATTTTGCCCCGTGCCGGCAATGTGAATGTCTCCCGGTTATGGCAATGCTGACCGGTTTGTATCATGAATTAATGACCACAATGAACCTAAACTCCATCTTGAAGTTGATTCCCGAATCAAAACGGTGTGCTGACACCCAGATTGCTGGGAAGCCTGACGTTGAAATTGAAACAGATCTGGAGCAACTGCTTTCAGACCCTTTGGATTACCCTCCTCTGCAGCAGGCAATCCTTGCAGAAGACACGGTTTGTATTGTTTTGGAGCCGGGGACACCGCAGGGGGCTGCCATTGCCGCCAAGATGGCATCTGTCGTTTCAAAGATAGGTGTGGCTGCCGAATGCCTTTCAATTCTTTTGGCCGAAGGGACTGCTGCCGATAGGGTTGCTGAATTGAACCACCGACTTGAAGCCCTGGGGCTCTCGGAGGCCGATGTGCTGGTCCATGATTCGACACAGCGATCATCAATCGGCTTTCTGGGGCCGAGCAGTTCCGGAGAGCCGATCTCTTTAAATGCCCGTCTGGTGCACGCAGATTTTGTCGTGCCGATTGCCTGCGGCAAATTGAGCGGGTGGAAAAGCCAGATCGATTTTTTGTATCCGTATTTTTCAGATGTTGATGCTCAGAAGAGATTTTTTCAACTCAACCCACGCAACCGAATTGCATTGAATGAAGAAGCGACTCGATGGCTCGGAGCGACTTTTTTAGTAGGCCGTCTCCCCACCTTTCCGGAACCAGGATCCTCGCAGCCGGAGCGACCCCTTCTAGTGGGAGAGCAAAAATCGGTGAGGCAAACAATGTCTGAAGCAATCCAGAGGTCCGTTACACCCTCCCCCTTGGAAGAATTTGACCTGGTGATTGCAGAGATCAATCCTCATCTCTGCATTTCAAACGAAGAATTGGAAGTAACGATTCAGCAGGTGGTCCAGTGGTGTTCCGCCGACGGCTCCATTTTGCTGGTTTGGAATAATGAACTGCTGATTCCACGATTGATTGAGAATCAAAGCAGCGGTTCAGATACTTCTTGGGGTGAATTATTTGAACTGGGGAGTCAATCGTTTTTTGTTTTAACTGAACAGCCTAAACTGGCCGGTTTAGGCATGGCTTCGATCGGAACGACGGACGAAGTTGAGCGGTTGATTGACCAACATGAAAAAATATTGGTGCTGAAGGATTTTCATAATGAAGTTACCTGGCACAAACCCGGGTCTGGACCAAGGTAAGGAAAGAGATTGATATGAGCAAACGAATCGAGCGGATTGAGTCAATGCTGTTGGATTCTCCCAACGATGTGTTCTTGAGATATAGCCTGGCAATGGAACTCCGCAAAGACGGTGAGAGCGATCGTTGTCAAAAGTTGTTTCAAGAGTTGATCGAGGACGATCCTCCTCATGTGCCGGCGTTCTTGATGTTTGCACAGTACTACGCAGAAAACGACAAACCGAATGAAGCCAGTGAAATTCTGCGTTGTGGCATCCAGGTCGCAACCCGGCAAAACGAATCTCACGCGGCCTCGGAAATGGAAGGTTTGCTGGCTGCGATTGGCAATGGAGCTGCCTAGTGAGATGGGCTGGGGGGATGCTCGTGCCGGTTGGGGTCCAGGTCCAGGTGGATCTGGTCCACATGGAGGTGGAGATCGGGACGCAATTTAAAGATCCGTGCAAATCCGTCGTCGCTTAGTTTCGATCCATCCAGATAGAGCGATTCTAACGATTGGATATTGCATAACTCATCGACCGCCTGATCGGTTGCGTTCACGTGGATCAAATGCAAGGCTCGCAGCGTCATTGAATTTTTGAGAAACGCCAGTCCCTGGTCGGTGACCAGTGGGCTGGCAAAACGCAAGAGCTGGAGATTCGGCAGAGCTGCTAGTTTTTCGAGTCCGGCATCTGTGAATTGGGCTTGCGGGAAATTAACGATCCGGAGTTTTTTTAAGGTGATTAACTGCGAAATCCCCGTGTCATTTAATTGGCAGTTTCGGATCCTGAGGTGTTCGAGGTGGGTGAGTCCAGTGAGTTGCCCGATTTGACTCGCGCTGACGCCCCCGCCATCGAGAATCAGGGTTTTGAGTTTTTTGCGTCGACAAATTTCGGCAAACTCGTCAGCCGAAATTTTTTGATCGCATTCAATGACAGTCGGGTTGGCATCTGGTTTGAGTGCTGTCCGGAAGGCAGGTTGCGGCGGCAGTGAATCTGGGGTGGACCGACGAGGTTCGGAGAAAGCCTGTTCGCGGGAGAGAGGCTTCCCGTTGTGGGATTCGGGTGCACCGGGCTCTTGATGGCAACTGATCAACGCAAGAGCTGAGATCAGGCACCCGCTGGTCAATTGGCCACGTCGAAAATAGGATCTTCGCTGACGCCGGTTTCGAAACATAAAAACATCCATCATTGCCGAGTATCATGACGTTAGTGGTATTCATCTCTAGCTACGCCCTAGCATACTAAGAATCGAGCGACGAGGAGAAAGATAATTGCCGTGAAAGCCAGCGATCTAGCGATTGCTGATTGATTTTTTACCGAGCATCATGACAATCGATTTCCTCAGGCGGAAGTTCGGTGACCGCGAAAGTGGTACTCTGAATGCCCGGTGGGCAATCCAGCCTGGGGGTTGGCTTGCGGGAAATTGCAAACGAGCTGGCCAACAAAATGGTATTGTGAACGGCGAATCATCGACCACGGAGGAATGATCCAATTATTGGCAGCAACAGGAGCATATCATGAGTTTTCGTTTGGACGGGAAGACCGCAATTGTTACCGGCAACAGTACGGGCTTGGGAAAGGCGATCGGATTCGCCCTGGGAAAATTAGGGGCTTCGGTTCCGGTCAATTTTTTCAATAACCAAAGCCGGGCGGAATTGGCGGTGGAGGAATACCTTGCGGCAGGAATTCAGTCGGCAATGATCAAGGCTGATGTGACCTGTGAGACAGAGGTCGATCAACTGGTCGGTGAAACAGAACGCCAGTTGGGGCCGGTTGATATTGTGGTTTTCAATGCGACCTGTGACCAGCCATTGAAAACGATCGAAGAGTACGACTGGAATTTTTATCAATCGATGATTGATTTTTTTGTTAAATCCCCTTTCCTTGTGACTCGACGGGTTTTGCCACAGATGAAAGCGCAACGGTGGGGGCGGATCATCAATATTACCAGCGAAGTTTTCCATCGGGCGGTTTCCCCTTTCAGTGCGTACGTGGCGGCCAAAGGTGCCCAGATCGGCTGGTCCCGTAGTATGTCCCAAGAGCTGGCTCCCTGTGGAATTACCGTCAACATGGTTGCCCCGGGATGGGTCCCGGTTGAGCGTCATGAAAAAGACCCCCAAGAGATGAAAGATGCTTACCTTGCTACGGTTCCAATGCAACGTTGGGGAACCCCGGCCGATGTGGCCCATGCCTGTTGCTACCTAGCGAGCGAAGAATCTGAATTTGTGACCGGTCAGACGATTGCCGTGAATGGCGGGAACAGTCCCTGGATGTAAAATGGACAGATTGTTTTTTTTCACATTGTTTTTACAACCGTTTACCAACATGGACGTTCAACTTGACTGAATCCAAAAAAATTCAGACTTCTGGACCAATTTATTCGTCTGTTCAGCCCCCTGGATCTAAGAGTATCACAAACCGGGCGTTGGTCTGCGCAGCGATGGCTAGTGGGGCTTCGACCTTACATGATTGTCTGGAGAGCGAAGACACTCGGGTTATGGTGAAATGTCTTTCCCAACTCGGTTTCCAGATAGAGTCAGATTGGCAAAAGAAATCGCTACGAATTTTTGGAACCGGCGGCACAATTCCACAACAACAGGCGGAGCTGCAGGTCGAAAACAGCGGGACGACTATTCGGTTCCTGACGGCGCTGGTTGCGGCCGGCAACGGCAGTTTTGTTCTGGATGGAATTGCCCGGATGCGGGAGCGACCGATTGGAGATTTGTTGGATGCCTTGACGCAACTGGGAGTTGAGGCAACCAGCGAAAACAGCAATGATTGTCCGCCGGTCAAAGTGACCAGTACTGGACTGCGTGGCGGAGCAGCACAGGTCAAAAGCTCGATCAGCAGCCAATACCTTAGCGGGCTTCTGATGATGTCTCCGCTAGGCAAACGAAAGGTTCGACTCGAGGTGGACGGCGACATCGTCTCCCGTCCTTACGTCGACATGACGTTAAAAGTCATGGAATCGTTTGGCGTCGATGTGAGCCATCATTTTATGGCAAATACTTTTGAAACCCTGCCCCAAGTCTACCAGGCAAGAGACTACTGGATTGAGCCCGATGCATCAGCGGCTTCCTATTTTTGGGCTGCCGCGGCCATTACCGGGGGAAAAGTTAGAGTCGAGGGCTTAACAAAGAAATCGCTTCAGGGCGATGTTGGATTCTGTGACTGCCTCCTTAAAATGGGTTGTGCGATGATTGAAGAGCCTGATTCACTCACGATCGTTGGCCAGTCGCTCACGGGTATTGAGGTCGACATGAACTCGATTAGCGATACCGTTCAATCGCTCGCCGCGGTTGCTTTGTTCGCGGAAGGTCCGACGACAATTCGGGGAGTTGCTCACAACCGACACAAAGAGACTGATCGAATTGGCGACTTGGCTCATGAACTTCGGAAAGTCGGCGCCGAAGTTGAGGAGTTTGACGATGGAATGAAAATCACACCAGGCCCCCTGCGAGCCGCAGAATTAGAAACGTATAACGATCACCGGATGGCAATGAGCCTAGCCTTGATCGGCTTAAAACAGCCCGGAATTGTAATTAATAACCCGGGGTGTACCGTGAAGACTTACCCACATTATTTTGAAGATCTTGAAAAAATGGCCAACAGTTGAGTGAATCAGATGCCACCAAGGGGAGGCTGGCGACGACGTTTGTTCGGCCGACTGCTGAGCCTGGCGGGGAGAGCTCCCCGTCGATCGCTCGTTGTGGTCAACTCGGATTTCGCAGGTAAGTGGCCGGCAACTTCAGCAGCGATTGATTTCAAATTGAAGTTTTGTGGATCGGCGCGGCCTAGATCTTGGTGAAAATAGAATCGGTCAAGGGGCCGGAGCTGTCCGAGAAGGTTTCCAATGGAATTCCCATGGACCGCAAGATGCTGAGGTACAGGTTGGACATCTTGGTTTCTTTTTTCTGCCAGTAGGTTCCGTGCTTCAGCCCAAGGTTGCCGCCTCCGGCGATTAAGGTGGGCAAGTTTTTGGGGTAGTGCGTTGTGCTGGCACCACTGCCAAATAGGACGACACTGTTATCCAAGAGGCTCCCATTATTGTCTTGGAACTGGTTGAGCCGTTCCAGGAAATAGGCCATTTGTTCGCTTAAAAAACAGTCGTACTTGGCAAACATGAGCTGCCCAGCCTTGTCGCCCGCGTGGGATAGGCTGTGATGTGTCCGGGTCAATCCAAGCTTTAAGGGGAAGGTGTCGCTGATGCCCATTCCATCCTCACGGTTCAGCATGAAGGCAACGCTTCTGGTGATGTCCGCATCAAAGGCCAGTGCGATCAGGTCAAACATGTTTCGGTAATAATCTGCGGGGTTACTTTCATGGGTAACCTCGAGATTGAGGTGAGCATAGTCCTGTTGTTTGAGGGGAATATCAATCCATTTTTCTGAAGCAATCAACCGTTCTTCAACCTCGCTCAAGGAGGTTAGGTACTGGTCCATTTTCTCCCGGTCGTTCTTTCCGAGTTTTTTGTTTAGCGATTTTGCATTTTCCAGAACGGCATCTACCAAGCGGATGCGGTTTTGGAGCTCACTGCGTTCCTTTTCCATCGAGGCCGGGTCTCCCCGGAAGAGTCGATCAAAAATTCGCCGGGGGTTGTTTTCTGCCGGAATTGGTTTGCCTTTGTGACTGTAGGAAATGGTCCCGGTCCGAGAGAGGAAACCGGTGCCAGCATCCACCGAGAGAACTAGTGATGGTTGACGACAATATTGTTTAGTGTGGAGTGCAACGACTTGGTCCAATCCAACGGTGTTATAGGTTCCGGGCTTGGGGTTATGCAGCGGTGCACCGGTGAGCCACATGTCTGAACATTGATGGGGGTCTGATTTGGGCCCGTTCTCGTGGAACAGCCCGCCCATGAAACTGAGCTGTTTTCGAAAGGGCTTCAATGGCTCGGTTGATTTTCCAAAAATAAAATGTCCGTCCGGGTCAGTGCTGCGGGGAAACCAGCTCCACTGATCTATCTTGTGCTCTTTTTTTGGCAAAGACATCCCGTTGGCCGTATAAACGGCACAAAATCGCCGGGGGGCTTGCCGGGTGACCTCTTCGCCCATGGCGTCGAGCAGGGGAAGGGAAAGGGAGACGCCGGCTGCACCTTTTAAGACCGCTCGACGATCGACCAAGGAACTTCGGTCTGATGCGGAGCGTTGTTGAAGATGGTCTGAATCGTTCATGGGTGATTTTCAGTTGGGAATTTAGGCCGCCCAGCTATTTTTCAAGAAAAAAACTGCTGTTTACCACAGTTAAAAGGATGTCTTGCAGCCGATAATTTTGGGCCTTCAATTTTACGCATTTCCGTTTGACGGTTTCAATCTCATTGTAAGTCAACGACCGTCCGATTGCATAAGTGGCAACCTGTTTGGTGAAACAGAACGCGACTTGGTCGATTCGGTCTTGGGCCAGGTATTTCTTAAGAGCCAAAAATCCGTTGATTTCTGTTTTATCGGGCAGAACGGAGCGGGAATTCACGTTGTTTTTGCTTTGAAATTGTCCGCCGGCATCGAAGTCTTCCAGAGGTAGACCCCAGGGATCAATTCCAGAATGACATTTCAAACAACCTTTTTGATTGCGATGAGCGGCCAAGCGTTCCCGGAGGGGGAGCTGGCGGGTTTCAGTTGCCAGTTGGGGAACATTCGGTGGCGGGTCTTCAGGGGGTTCGGCGATGATCTTCCGGGCCAGCCAGGCTCCCCGCTTGATCGGATTGGATTCACGGCCATCGGATAAGCCAGCTAAGATCCCGGCTTGGCTCAATAATCCACCGAGGGCAGGATTTTCCGTGGGGATCGCCGTAAAGTTGAATCCGTTCTCTGGTAGGGGTTGGAGTTGATAGTAAGAAGCGGTCACTTCATTGGCCATGACAAATTGGGAATCAATTAGATTTTCAGCAGGTAAGTTGTGCTGGACTAAATGGCGCAAGAATTCAGCCGGCTCCTTACCAAGCTCTGTCTTGGTGTCTCGATCCAGGCGAGGGAACCGCTTACGGTCAACTTCAACAACTTCAAGCCTGTCCAGCTCCAGCCACTGACGACAGAATTCTTGACAGAAATTGTTGAACTTGGGATTCGCCACCATCCGGGCAACCTCCTGCTCCAACGAATTTCGTAACCCGCCTTTCTTTGCCAGTTCCAGAGTCTGCTGGTCAGGAGGAGAGTCCCAGAGAAAAAAGGATAGCTTCGAAGCCATTTCGTAATCAGTTAACGGCTCTGGCTTTGGAGTGCGGCTTTCTTCCAGCAAAAACAGGAATGGGGGAGAGGTGAGCACGACCAGTAATGTATCTTTGATACTCTGGCTGAAATCGTTTGAGGTGGAGTAGGAATCTTCAAAAACCTTCATGAGCTCAGGCAGTTCGCTTTCGGACAGTGGTCGTCGAAATGCGCGCGTGGCAAAATCACCAATGATTTTTTGCGCGGTGGCGGTGAGGTTCTTGGGCTCGCTGGGTTCGATCAAAAGGGCCTGGTGGGTCGGCGGCGGCCATGAATCGTAATAAGGGCCTTCAAATTCGATGGATCGGATCATGAGCTGGGGGCGGTCTCTTCCATCGGTATATTCGCTGCGCACGCCAATTTCGCGGATGCCTGCCAGGTAGTTGACATTGTTGGCTTCCACGTCGGGATTGGGGAAATTCTGAATGGCTCCCTGAAAGACAAACTCTTTGAATTCCGCGCTACGGACATCAACGGGGTGTCCGACACGGGCAAGTGTGCTGCCGCAATCACGTCTCAGTCCCAGGTGAACCCCGAGTTTAGGACACCGGTTTTCAAAATCGGTGTACTTTTTGGCGGCTGTGCTGGTTTTGGGAACCCGGACGAGCGTTACCCGCTTCACTGGTTGATTTTTGCCAGAGATCGTCTCTAGATCCAGCTTTCCCTCGGCTAATCGGACGTAGGCAAACGCCGGTTGATGCAGTGTCCCTGTCAATTGCCTTCTGCCATACCTTTCATCCTGAATCACCATGTCCAGCTGTGTCGGTTTGGCGGGTGGAGGGGGCTGAAGAAATTCGTTTCCCTTGTCTAGAAGTGCCCGAAGCTCAGTCCTGTCCAAGGCCCGTCGAAACAATTGCACATCATCGATTTGGCCTTGGAAAAGTTTCGAATCCTGGATCCGGCCGATGTAAAGGTCAACGTTTGGGTTGTCGAGTTGAGTTGCAGCAATTGTTCCCTTGGCGACTTCGTAACCATTGACGTAAAGCGTGGTTTGGTTTTCTCCTCTACGAACGACTGCTGCCACATGCTGCCACTGGTTGACGCGAATTGTGCCGGGCGCTGATTGAACGGTTCCATTGGGTTGGTTATTCGGGTTTGCGGTTTCCAGCCGCAGGACGCCTTGGTTGTTAGGCATGTCAAAATACCAACCGTGGGTCCAGCTGTATTTCCCCAGGCAGACAATTCCGGCTTGCCGCAATTGGGTCGGCCGAATCCAGGCAGCGACTGTAAAATCTCCGTCTCGAACATCCATGGCAGGGTGCCGCTGCACAACTACGGAATCGTTCTGACCATCCAGCG
>JAZABE010000138.1:0-3070 GCA_036137535.1 Planctomycetota bacterium
AAAAAGAACGTAAATTAAGTCAAAACACAAGATTTTAAGTGCCGAGCGTTCTTTTCCAAGTTTGCTTTTCTATGTTTGATCGACCACAAAGGGGAATTTGTGGAGCATTGATTGAAAATGAGCCTGCATTCTTTGATTCGGGCCTCCATCGCTTCAATCCACCAAGTCAACGTTCAACCGGGCAATTCAGTGGCAAAATCAAAAATTTCCCGAGAAAAACCGACTGTTCCATCACCCCCGAGGAAATCCAGGCTTCGCGCAGATGCTTCGGGAGAAGATCTGATTTACGGTGGTTATCCTGACAAACGGTGGCAACGAACCTTCAGGCGCAATTTACTGAACTGGTATTTTGAGAACCGTCGAGAGCTTCCGTGGCGAACCGATAATACTGCGTACCGCGTCTGGATTAGCGAAATCATGCTGCAGCAAACCCAGATCGTGACAGTCATTGAATACTTTGAGCGGTTCATGAAAACGTTTCCAACGATTCGTGATTTGGCAAAAGCGACTGAAGAGAAAGTACTTTCGATGTGGGAAGGTCTTGGCTACTACCGTCGGGCGAGAAATCTGCATCAGGCAGCCAAGAAACTCTGTGAATTCCATAACGGTCAATTTCCAACTTCGTTTGACGCAGTGATCAAACTCCCTGGAATCGGCAGGTATTCTGCGGGCGCCATTCTTTCCATTTCCAACAACCAGCGGCTACCAATTCTAGAGGGTAATACGTTTCGATTACATTCAAGGCTCCTGGGATTACGGCAACCTCCCCGGCATCCAGTCGCAGAAAAACTTTTATGGAAATTCGCCGAGGACATTCTCCCGACTTCTAGATCAAAACAGCGTCCAGGTGATTTCAACCAAGCGTTGATGGACTTGGGAAGTGAAATCTGCAAACCGAGATCCGCTCATTGCCATGTATGCCCTGTCAGTTCTTCTTGCTGTGCATTTGAGCTAGGACTTCAAGACCGACTGCCGGTCAGTCTTCCCAAACCCTCTCATCGGGAATTACGGCAGGCCTTGATTATTATCGAAAATGGAAAAGGAAATTTTTTCGTTCGCAAACGAAAACAGAATGAATGGTGGGGTGGCTTATGGGATTTTTTAAGAATCGATCTAACCGAAATAACGGCGAGCAAGCAGAACCAGGAGCTCCAGAAACATGTGAAAACAGTGACTGGTTCGACGGTTCAGATTCCCAGGCAACCCAATCAAACCATTCGCCATGCCGTAACCCAAAACCGCATCATTCTTGATTGTTACTACATTGTTGATCAAACAGGCCAAAATAGCACCTCAGAGTTTGTCACAAAATCCCCGGCTCAACTGTCAACTCTCCCCTTAAATGCAACCGCCCGAAAATTTTGGCAATCTTTAATCATTAGCCAAAAAAAACGGTTTTGAACGACCTTTTGCCTGTTAACACAAATCCTGCATTTGAATCTCAAATCTGACGATAGCAAAACGGAATTCTACATGGAAATCTGCAATGCCTATCAAATTCTCAACCGTTCTGCTGACCTTGGCCCTTTGTTCCTCGCTTTTAGGCCAATCCAAGCGCTCCCAGCAATTGCAACAGCAACTCAACAACCGGAAGTCTGTGACAAATCAAACTTCTGAAGAGACGGCCCCCACCACTCAACCGAACAACAGTTCCGCCGGTGTCGCACCTCAAAGCCCCCAGGAATTCACCACAGCACTTCAGCGGGCCATCGTTGAAAAAAACTTGGATGCCTTCAACAGCTTGGTTTCTTGGAGCCATATTGCCAAACAGGCGACCCGCGACTTAAGTGGAAAACCAATTGCCGAGTTTCAAGTCAACCTAATGAAGGACATCCACGGCAAAAATTCTCTCGGTGCAAAAATCATGGCGAACGTGGCATCCGGAGGATCTTACAAGTTCATGCGTCTAAAAAAGAACAACAAAACGGTCGTTGCCATTTTCCGGATGTTGCTTTCCGGAAACCGGGGCGTGAATTACCACGAATTTGCATTGGCCAAAACCAAAAACGGACAAGTCGTGGCGTCGGATATTTATGTTTTTCTTACCGGTGAACTTCTCTCCCAGTCAATCCGTCGCAATCTTATTACCACATTGGATCAAGCAACTGATGTGAATTTAACAGGAAAAGACAAACTCCTTTCTCAAAACCTCCAAACCATCGAAGCATTAACTAATGCACTTTCCAAAAACAATGCAAACGAGGCAAGATCCAAAATATTGGAGTTGCCCAAAGAACTCCGAACAGACAAAGCCATTCAGTCACTCACACTGAATACTTATAAAAACTCAGCCGCGTTTGGAACTGTTCTTAAAAGTGTTCACCAACTTTACCCTGATGATGTCTTCATGGACATGATTGCTATCGACGTCTTTGCCAGACAAAAAAAATACGGTGATGCTATCGTGGCTATCAAACGCATCAACCAGCGTGTCGGAGAAGACCCTTATTTGAAAATACTAAATGCCCGAATGTTATTGAACCAAAAAAAGGTAACCTTGGGTCGTCAGATGATTCAACAAGCAATTTCTGACGACGACAGCTTGCTGAGTGGCTATTGGAACCTTGTGAGTTTTTCTCTTCAAGATCAAGAACACGAAGAAACTCTCCGACTGCTCAAGTTGATCCACGCCAAATTCAAAATCAAGTTTAAAGACCTCAGTGCCATCCCCAGTTATCGGAAATTCGTTGAATCCGAAGCCTACAAACGGTGGACCGACTATTTAGACCGCGAAACAGTTTCAACACCAACAAAGCCGGAATCCAGTAACAATCAGCCCCTCACTCAGCGAAAGAAACCTGAAAATAAACCACGGGTCGCGGCAAAACCTGCCGGCAATTCTAATTAATGTTTTGACAACGCTACCGGGACCCCGCCGAATGCCCGCTTGCTATTTTTGCGGCTTGACGAAGACAGCGGTCATTGAATCTACTGAAAAGATACGAAACTAAGTCCACAGACTTCCTTGCCATTTCTTATCCCGTCCAATCGTCATGCCTGAAAGACTGCAAAAAATATTAGCTGCAGGTGGAATTGGAAGCCGGCGAGAATGCGAGACCCTAATTTTGGA